>DASQFY010000095.1:0-18240 GCA_035632895.1 Candidatus Dormiibacterota bacterium | reverse complement strand
ATGCCATCGTCCTGAAGGCCTGGGAGCGCCGCGAGCCGCTTCCGGTGCGTCGCCTGGATGCGGAGCGCAACCCGCTGATCGACTGGGCGCTGCCGAACGCCCAGAACCTGCTGGTCGCCCCGATGATCGCGGACGGTCGCCCGGTGGGAGCAATCATCGTCGAGCATCGGTCGGGGAGGATCTTCGGGATCGAGCGACGAGTCACCTCGATGCTCGGACAATTCGCCGCGGTTGCGGCATTGAACCTTCGAAACGCCGTGCTTCTGCAGCATGTGCAAGATCTTGCGGAGCGGGACTCGCTGACCGGGGCGGCGAACCGTTACACGTTCCAGACCAGCCTTGAGCGAGTCATCAAGGCTGGCCAGGATGCGACCACCAGGTCGGCAACCGTGACCGCCGTCCTGTTCATTGACCTCGACGACTTCAAAGTCGTGAACGACACGCTCGGGCACGCGGCCGGGGATGCGCTGCTGGTGGCGGTCACGGAACGGATCTCGGGCCTCGTCCGCCAGGGTGACCTGGTCGCCCGCCTGGGCGGTGACGAGTTCGCGATCCTGACCGATGACGACCCCGAGCTGACACGGTCGCGGGCGATGGCGGACCGGCTGGCCCGCGACCTGCGAGCCCCATATCTCATCGGAGACGATCCGGTCACCGTGAGTGCCAGCATCGGCATCGCCAGCGCGCGCGAGCTCACCGAGTCCGCATCGGACGTGGTCCGCAACGCCGACGTGGCGATGTACATGGCCAAGGCGAACGGCAAGGCCGGCTTCGCCATCTTCGATCCGGGTATGCATGCCGCCATCCGCGAGCGCCACGAGCTTGGCAGCCAGCTCCAACGCGCGGTGGAGCTCGACCAGCTGCGGCTTGAGTTCCAGCCGATCGTGACACTCGCCACCGGCCGGACCGCCGGCATGGAAGCGCTGGTCCGCTGGGAGCACCCCGAGCGCGGCCTCGTTCTGCCGGGCCAATTCATCGAGATCGCCGAGGAGAACCGGGCCATCCTGCCAATCGGTCATTGGGTCCTCCAGCAGGCATGTCAGCGGGCTGCGGAGTGGCAGCGGCTGGGCCTCACGGCGCCGGACACGTTCATGTGCGTGAACGTCTCGGCCCGCGAGATCCAGCAGCCGGGCTTCGTGGAGGCCGTCAGCGACACGCTCCGCGAGGCCGGATTCGAGCCAAAGAGCCTCATCCTGGAGATCACCGAGACCGCGCTCCTCAAGGCCACGCCGCCGACGATTGCAACCCTCAGCTCACTCCGCGAGCTGGGCGTGCAGATCGTGATCGACGACTTCGGGACGGGCTACTTCTCGCTGAGCCACCTCCGGCAATTCCCGGTCGACGCGCTGAAGATCGCCGGCGAGTTCGTGCAGGATGCCGAGGCCGATTCCCGCTCGTCCGCCCTGGCCGGCGCGATCGTGGCGATGTCGGAGTCGCTGAACATCGTGACGGTGGCCGAGGGGATCGAGACGAAGGAACAGGCCGAGCGAATGCGATCCCTGGGCTGCACCTACGGTCAGGGCTACTTCTTCGCCAGACCGCAGAGCGGCGCCGAGGTCACCGAGGGCCTCCAGGCGGCGGCGGCCGAGAAGACGTCCGCGCTGACCTCCGCCAGCGGCCGAACTCGCGGTCGGGCGCGCACGAAGCGTCCCGCCGTTCGCCGCACGGCGGTGCCCGATGTCGGGGCTGCTTGACCGGACTCCCTCGCGTCTTGAACCGATACGGTTGAGGCCACCTCGGACAATCCCGGCACACCTGCCGTGGGCGGTGGTGTTTGTCGCCGTGGTCGCCTTGTCCTTGACGAAGTGCTTCGTCGTTCCCCGCCGTCTTATCATTGGTGCTGTTAGGGTCGGCTGGGAGTTCTATCGGGCTCCTGCAGTGGGGGTCGGCCTGGAGGCTCGAGATCTGGGGAAGCTTCCCCGCCTGACATCGCGTCACCGGAGCACGGCATGCTTCGGTCGGGGGATCCCCGTCCGCCGCGTACGCGTCTTCGCCTCAATCGGTCTATTGGCCCTCTCGCTCGCCGCCAGCGTCGTCACTCCAGGTGAGGCTCGCGCTGCCACGCGGATATGGACTGGGGCCGGCGCTACGAACAACTGGTCGGAGGCTGCCAATTGGTCCGGCCCGGTGCCGGGGCCGGGCGACACCGCCCTGTTCGACGGTACCGGCGTGAAAGACGCGACCATCGACATCCCTTCTGTTCAGGGTGTTGCCATCAACCCCGGCTACACCGGGATCATCTCCCAGGCCGCCGGCAACTCGTTGACCGTTGGTGCCGCCGGATTCGCGCAGGCTGCGGCGACGTTCGTCGGCGAGCCGACCGCGACCCTGACCGTCACCGGCGCCTTCACGCTGTCCGGCGGCACCTTCTCGCATAACGGGGGGACGGTCGCATTCTCGACGAGCAACGTCACCATCGACGTCGGCGGCACGCTGAACCTGAACAACGTCTCCTTCCTGTCGGGGACCAAGACGATTGCCGCCGGCAACACCCTTGTCGTTCTCGGGACACTCAACCTGGCCGGAGGAACGATCAATACCGGCACCCTGGCGGCCCAGGGCAACATCGACGTTCAGCTTGGCTTCACCGGGGGCGGGACGGCCACGCTGCTGATCGACGGCGCCGCGCCGCAGACCCTGACCGGCTTCCACACCCCCGGCGCCGGCGCCCTGCCCAACGTCAACATCGCCAAGCCGCCGCTGGTCACCCTGACCATCAGCGGCACGCTGCGCACCGCGCGCAACTGGACCTACACCAGCGGCGACCTGGCCGCTGCCGGCAGCACGCTCGTGTTCAACGGCAACCTGACCGTCAGCGGCACCCATACCCTCAACAACGTGGAGTTGCGCTCGGGCACGGTCGTCATCGCCGGCGGCACGACCCTGAACGTGCCGGGCACGCTGACCATGACCGCCGGTACCCTCAACTCCGGCACGCTGGCGGCCCAGGGCAACATCACGGTCGCCCTCGGCTATACCGGCAGCGGCACCACCACGCTGCTGATCGACGGCGCCGCGCCGCAGACCCTGACCGGCTTCCACACCCCGGGCGCCGGCGCCCTCCCCAATGTCAACATCGCCAAGCCGCCGCTGGTCACCCTGACCATCAGCGGCACGCTGCGCACCGCCCGCAACTGGACCTACACCAGCGGAGACGTGGCCGCTACCGGCAGCACGGTCGTGTTCAACGGCAACCCGACGATTACCGGCAACCACACCCTCAACAACGTCGAGATCCGGGCCGGCACGGTGACCATCGCGGCCGGCACCACGCTGACCGCCAGCGGCACGCTGGAGCTGTTCAGCGGCACCCTGAACACCGGCACGCTGGCCGCCCAGGCCGACATCTTCGCCCGCCTCGGCTTCACCGGCGGCGGGACCGCCACCCTGCTGATCAACGGCGCCGGGGCCCAGCTGTTCGACGGCGACCACACCTTGCTCGCTGGGTCGCTGCCCAACGTCGACATCGCCAAGCTGTCCGGGGTGCTGACCCTGACCGACATCTTGCGCACCGGCCGCAACTGGACCCACACCGCCTCCAGTGGCCTGGTCGTCACCGGCACCACCCTTGTGTTCACCGGTGCTGCCGGCCAGACCATCACCGGCAACCACACGTTGAATGTGGTCGAGATCCGGGGTGGCACGGTGACCATCGCGGCCGGCACCACGCTGACCGCCAGCGGCACGCTCGAGCTGTTCAGCGGCACCCTGAACACCGGCACCCTGGCCGCCCAGGCCGACATCTTCGCCCGCCTCGGCTTCACCGGCGGCGGCACCGCCACGCTGCTGATCAACGGTGCCGGGCCGCAGACCATGAACGGCTTCCACACCCCGGGTGCCGGCGCCATGCCCAACGTCGACATCGCCAAGCCGTCCGGCACGCTGACCATCGCCGGCACCCTGCGCACCGGCCGCAACTGGATCTACACCAGCGGCGGCCTGGTCGTCGCGGGCAGCACACTGGTGTTCAACGGCAATCTCACCATCAGCGGGGATCACACCCTGAACAACGTTGAGCTGCGTTCCGGCAATGTCACCGTCACCATGGGTGACACGCTCACGGTTGGCGGGCTGCTGACCCTGACCAACGGCAACCTTGAAGGGGGCACCATCGAGGCCCTGAGCGACATCGTCCTGCTCGACACGTTCGACGGGGAGACCGGCACCATCCTGATCGCCGGGGTGGGGGACCAGACGCTGACCGGCTCCGCGACCGTCACCGCTGGAGACGTGGCCCACATCGTCATCAACAAGCCGTCCGGCACGCTCTTTCTGGTCGGGACGATTCGCCTGCTCACCTCCTCGTGGACCTGGCTGAATGGCATCGTCGACGCCGGCACAAGCCTGGTCGTCTTCGACACCGGCACCGGCATCGACGCCGCCGGCATGACCTTTGCCGACGTCCAGGTCACCGCCGGAACGGCCACGCTCCTCAGCGACCTGAACGTCGCCGGCGATCTCTGGGTATCCGGCGGAACGCTCGATGCGGCGGAAATGACGGTCACCGTCGCCGGGAACGTGACCATCGACGGGAGCATCAGTCCCGGCACCGGCCTGCTGGTCATGAATGGAACGGCCGTCCAGACCCTCGGCGGCGCGGCCGCCGTCATCGGCCTGTATGACTTCACCGTCGACAACGCCGCGGGGGTGACCATGAGCGCGCCCGTCTCGGTGGCCGGCACGCTCACCCTCAACGGCCCGCTGAACTTCAGCGGCACCATGCTGAGCATCGCCAACCCGATTGCCGGGACGCCCACCAACCTGAGCGGCGACGCCACCTCGTCCCTGGTCGTGACCGGGAGTGCGTCGGGGATCGTGGTGCCGTCGAGCCTGCCAATCCTCCTCAACCTGGCGACCGACAACCCCAACGGCTTCGCGCTGGCCGCACCGCTGACGGTCGGCGGTACGCTGAGCCTGGCCGGCGGGATCGTGGATGCCACCGCTGGCACGCTGACCATCGGTCCATCAGGATCGGTGGTGCGGACCTCGGGGCACGTCCATGGATTCCTCGAGCAATGGGTGCCCCTGGGCAGCGGGGTGGGCGTGACGTTTCATGTTGGCGACGCGACCAGATATGCCCCCGCCAGCCTCCAGTTCGGCACGGTATCGACCTCGGGCACCATCACTGCCCGGACCACCCCGGGGGAGCATCCGAGCATCGCAACATCGGGCATTGATCCCACGCAGGATGTGAACCGATGGTGGTCGCTGACCAACGCCGGCACGGTCTTCGACAGCGTGGATGTCACCCTCACCTTCGATCCGGCCGATGTCGACTTCTGGGCCCAGCCCGCCGCGTTCGTGGTCGGCAAGTGGGATGGCGCCTGGACGCTGCCGGCGGCGAGCGGGCAGACCCTGATTTCGATCACCGCTTCAGGCATGACCTCCCTGAGCGAGTTTGCCGTGGGCGAGCTCGCCGGCGTGCCACCCAGCCCCACGCCGACCCCCAGCGCGTCGCCGACCCCCAGCCCATCGCCCGGCGTGTCCGGCCTCCCGAACACGACCACGCAGCCGGGCCTGGGCGCGGGATCGCCAACCATGATGCTGATCCTGGCCATTGCGATGGTCCTCCTGGTGGTCGCCAATAACGCAGCGCGTCGTCCCATGCAGCGGGGCTGAACCTCCGCCGCGGCGAGCGAGGTACTTTCTGGGGGTAGGTGGGCTGCGGCCCGATGCGTACCGTTGGGGGTGATGCCTTCCGCCGCCGCGCGGCCCGCCGATGCGCTGCCCCTGCTTCGCCCTGCTCGGCGGCGCGGATTGCGCGCCGCTGCGCTCTCCGCCCGCTGGCGCCGCCGGCTGCTGCGCCGGCTGTCCCGCGATCCGTACCTGGCCTACACCGTCGCGCTGACGCCCATCGCCCTGATCGTCATTGCCGCCGATCGGAACCCGGGCGAGCTGCTGGTGCTGGGTATGTTGTCGGTGCTCTTCATCGTAGCCCAGGCACTGCTGGGCCTCACCGCGCGGCGCCGGCCGCTCACCTCGCTGACGTGGTCGTTCCTGCGGCTGGCGCTGACGCTCCTGTACGTGGCCGGCGTGGTCGAGCTCGGGGGCGGCGCCACCGGCCCGCTGGTGGCGCTCTTCCTGCCAGTGGTGGTTGCCGCCGCCGCGCTGGGTGGGATCCAGGCGGCGGTCATCTGCGCGGTGGCGGCGGTCGTCTACCTTGCCCCGGAGCTGTTGCGAATGGGGTCGACGACCGAGCTGGCGCTACGCGGTATTACGCTGGCCGGCGTCAGCGTGGCGCTCGCCTTCGGAACGCGCCGTCTGGTGCTGACCGTCGATCGCACGAGCGCCCATCTGCGCTCGGCGGTCGAGGCCGAACGGCGCCGCTCTCGTCAGATCGCGGGCCTGGAGGAGGTCAGCCGGCTCCTCGTCTCCAGCGGCCCGACGACCGAGCTGCTCGACGCCGCGCTCGGTGTGCTCTTCGACCGATTCGGGTACCAACACGTGTCCATCTACCTGGCCGATGGCGATCGGCTGGTGCTCGGCGCGCAGCGTGGCTACGAGCAGCCGATCGATGTCTTCGACGGGACTGCCGGTGTTGTGGGTCGCGTGATGCGCAGCCGCGAGCTGGCCTTCGTCCCGGACGTCACCCGCGACCCGGACTACATCGCCGTCCACGGCGAGGTGGCGAGCGAAATCTGCGCCCCGCTCATGATCGGTGGTCAATTCCACGGAATCCTGAACGTGGAGGCCCGCGAGCCGCTGGACCGGACCGACCGCGACCTCGTGGCGACCCTCGCCGGGCGGGTGGCGACCGTGGTGGCGCTGGGTCGGGACCGGCAGGCGCTCGCCGAGCGCGCCGGTGTCTTCCGCAGCCTCCACGAGTTCACCCAGGCGGTGAGCGGCACGCTGGAGCTCGACCGCCTGGCCGCTGCCCTGGTCGATGCCGCGCGCCGGGTGGTTCGAGCCGACATCGCCGTCCTGACGGTCCTGGAGCGCGAGACGGGCACCTACCGGGTACGAGCCATCACCGATGTGACCGATCCGGCGCTGCTCGACGTGGAGGTGCGTTCGGGAGAGAGCCTGGCGGGCCGGGCGATCCGCGACCGTACGGTGGTAATCGATGACCAGTTCTCGACCCCGGACTTTCCGCGCGCGTACCGTGACACGGCGGGCCCCATGGTGCTGCTGGGCGCCGGCATTCCGCTGGTGCGCGACGGCGTCGTGCTCGGGGCGCTTTCGCTGGTCCGCCAGAACAGAACCGATGCGTTCCGACCGATCGAGCGCGAGGCGATGGAGCTGGTCGCCGGCCATGCCGCGCTGGCCCTGGCGAATGCCTTCCTCCACGCCGAGGTGGAACAGCTGGCCATCCGCGACCCGCTGACCGGCCTCTACAACCGGCGCTATTTCGACGAGGCCCTGGATCGGGTGGTGGCAGGCTGGCATCGCGCCGAGGCAGGCGCCCGGCCTCCAGTCTCGGCCATCATGTTCGACCTCGATCACTTCGGCGACTTCAACAAACGGCATGGGCACCAGGTCGGTGACCTCGTGTTGCGCTCCTTCGCGGGCATCCTCCGCAGTCGGTTCCGGGCCAGCGACCTGGTATCGCGGATCGGCGGCGAGGAGTTCCTTGTCGTGCTGGAGGGCGCCGCCCGCGGCGACGCGGAGCGGGTCGCGGAGGAGGTGCGGCTGCAGCTGGGCGAGCTCAACCTCGCGAACGAGGACGGCGAGCAGCTTGTGGTCACGGTCTCGGCCGGCTGCGCCCAGCTGGACGAGGCGCAGGCAACACGGGAGCAGCTGCTGCGCACGGCGGACGTGGCCCTGTTCATGGCCAAGCGCGCGGGCCGCAATCGGGTTGTCTCGGCCTAGCGCCGACCCGCGTCCTCGGGCGAGAGGCGCGCCGACAGCCAGCCGATCGCCATCGGGTAACGCCACTCGGTCCCGCCGTGGGTCCCCTCGAACAGCTCGTAGTGGACGACCGGCTTGGTGATGCCGAGGCGCTCCAGCTCCTGCCGGAAGGCCTCTGCACCGAGGTCGAGGAAGAACTCGTCACTGCGCCCGGCATCGATCCAGATCGCTCGCTGCGCGAGAAGCGCGTCCGCGTGTCGCGGCGCCATGCGCACCGGGTCGCGCTCCAGCCAGCGCTCCCACACGTCGGGAATGAGCCGGCCCGTGGTCGGCTCGAATGGGAGCCGGACGGTGCCGTCCGCATCGGTCGAGTAGCAGGCGGCCATGCACCACAGGTTCAGGAGCGCACCATCGGTCTTGCGCGAATGGCCGGGTCGCGAGCGGAAGTCGGCCCAGAATGCCTCGAAGCTGCGGTATTTCTCCTCGCGCATGGCGCGCGCGCCCTCTCGGAATTCCGGCAGGTAGCAATGCTCGAAGAGAGCGTCCCCGGCGTGGGTGGCGAGCGCGCTGAACAGGTCCGGTCGGAGCATGGCGCTGACCATGGCCCCGTAGCCGCCACTCGACTTGCCGGCCACACCGCGATGCGCCGCATCTGGCAGGGTGCGGTAGGTCGCGTCGACGAAGGGAACCACCTCGCCGCACAGGTAGGTGTGATATCGCCCCGTGCCCGGTGAGTCCAGGAACTGGCTGCCGCCGAGCCGAGTCCAGGCGTCCACGTACACCACGATCGCCGGGCTGACGCCGGGCGACGCGAACAGCGCGTCCACGGCCTCCGGCGTGTTTGGCGTGAAGGCATGCCGGTTGCGCCACATGTCGACCTGGCCAGTCAGGCCCTGGAGCAGGTAGATCGTCGGGAAGCGGCGCGGCGCGTCGTCGTCGTAGCCGGGCGGCAGCTGGACCAGCACCGGACGCCGATGCGAGTCCCCCAGCGGGTTGCCCGTGAGGGCCTGGCTGTCGATCCAGTGCTCCTCCAGGCGGCCCGCGAAGGGGTAGACCCATGGCTCCATGGTCAGGCCGTCTCCCCGGCGATCTCGATGCCGACCAGCCGACGGATCGCCAGCGCGGTCGCCGCGACGAGCACGATGCCGGCCATCACCACCGCGGTGGTCAGCTCGAGCTGGGCGTCAAAGACCTCCGGCGGCACGCCGGCGAAGGCGTCGGCGAATGCGAGCGTGATCTGGCGCACGCTGAAGGTGCGCGTCCCAGGGAACAGCCCGGATAGCACGCCCTCCCAGATGAGCACGTACCCGAGGCCGAAGACGAGCGCACGACGAGTGGCCAGGCTGAGCGACACGAACAGGGCGGAATACAGGATCGAGCCGATCGCCGCGGCCGCCACGAAACCGAGCACCAGGCCATCGCCGAGATCGCCGGCACCGATGAGGCCGGCAAGGAGCATCGGGCCGCAGGTGAGCAGGATTGCGCACGCCGAGGCAACGGCCAGCTTGGTGAGCAGGATCGTGCTGCGACGGATCGGCTTGGCCAGCAGGTAGACCGCCGTCCCATCCTCCAGCTCGGAGCCGATGGCGCCGGTGCCGAACAGCAGCGCTACGAGCGGCATGAGGGTGGCGACTCCCAGGGTGGCGAGCAGACCGGCCGTGACCGGCAGCGCGCGCGACTCTTCCCCGGCGAGCCGCACGATGAGCGCCACCAGGACCAGCACGCCACCGAGCAGGAGCAGGAGCAGCGTGCGGCGCCGGCTGAGCAGCTGGCGCAGGGTGATGCCCGCAATGACGGCATTCATCGCTGCATCCTCACCGTCGAACCAGGTAGCTGAAGACCGACTCGAGCGACTCGTCGGTCGGCAGCAGCTCGTGCAGGCGGATGCCGGCCCGTCGCGCGACGCCGGCCACCGACCGGCTGAAGGCGCCGAAGTCGGCGGTGCGCACCGTGAGCAGGCCGTCGGACAGCTCCACACCCCCAATCGTCGGCTCGCGCAACAATGCGGCCCCCAGCGCACGATTGTCCGACGAACGGACCGTGAAGGTGTGGGGCCGATCGGTCATCAGCCGCCGGATCTCACGAAAGTCGCCGGAGGCCGCCAGGCGGCCGGCCACGATGACGAGCACTCGCTCGGCGACGCGCTCGACCTCTTCCAGGATGTGGCTCGAGAACAGGATCGTACGGCCCTCCGCGGCCATGCGGCGCAGCAGCTCCATCATGTGCAGCCGCTGGCGCGGGTCCATCCCGTTGAAAGGCTCGTCAAGGAGCAGGGTCGGCGGGTCATGGACGAGCGCGGCGGCAACCTTGGCCCGCTGCCGCATTCCCTTCGAATAGGTACCGATCGGGCGGTCCTGGGCGTCTTGAAGCTCAACCTGCCCGATGGCTCGCGCGGTCGCGCCCTCAGCCTCGGCGCCCGTCAGCCCCTGGAGCAGGGCGTTGGCGCGCACGAACTGGCGGCCGCTCAGGAACGGGTAGACCGCCTCACGCTCGGGCACCAGGCCGATGCGGCGGTACATCTCCGGGCGCCGCCAGGCTGGCTCGCCGCGGATGGTCACCGCGCCGGATGAGGGGGCAAGGAAGCCGGCGATCATATGCAGGATCGTCGACTTGCCCGCGCCGTTCGGACCGAGCAACCCGGTCACACCGCCGTCGAGTCGGAAGCTGACGTCGTTGACGGCCACCACGTTGCCGTACCAGCGCGAGGCGTTGGCCAGCTCGATGGCGGGGCCGGTGGGGGTCGCCGTCACGCCGCGATCCGCCGATAGCGCCATACGACGGTGGCGGCGCCGACGACGACGATGGCCAGCGCGATCGCCCCGAACCACCACAGCGCCAGTCCGCTGTCGTGGACCGGCGACTCGGCAATGGATCCCCCGAGCAGCCAGTCACGAGTGCCATCGATCGCCACGAATGGATTGACCAATGGCGCCAGCCGGGCGACCGTCCCACTCGTCGCCTCGCCCAGGATGGCGCCGACTGCGGCGCTCACGATGAAGACGGCGATGATCGCGCCGGTGGCATACGCGCGACGCGGTGTGTAGGCCGCGATCGCCATTCCCAGCGCCGCCAGTGGGAGCGCGTAGAGAAGTGGCGCGCCGAAGACCTGCGGCAGGTTCTCGAGCTGGTCGCCGAAGGCCTTCGGGACGTCCGCCGCCAGCAGCACGTTGCCGAAGAACAGGACGAGCATCGGCACCAGCGTCAGGCCGAAGACGGCGGCCGCGAGGGCGCCGAGCTTGGCCAGCGCATAGTCGCTGCGCAACAGCGCATGGCTGAAGTACAGCGACAGGACCTGGTTCCGTTGGTCGGCGCTGACGAGCTCCGGGGCCTGAGCGGCGACGAAGATGGCGACCAGGATCTGCAGATTCCACAGGTAGTCGTCGTAGCTGAACGGCGTGGGAGCCCCGGGAACCAACGCGGAGATGGCGACCACTACCGCCGCGGGTGCCACCAGGAAGGCGGAGAGTCCCCACGGCACGATCTTGGCGCGGCCGCTCCGCTTTAGCCCAAAAGCCGCACGCAGGCTCGCCCAGAAGAGGGTCGCCACTGCGGAACGGCGACCGAGGCGTGGACCGTCATAGCCACGATAGCCGAGGTCGTAGATGGCGCCTGTGGCGCTCTCACGCGCGGCGAGCGCCGGCTCACGCTGCGTCAACGGTGGGCTCCTCGGCACGGAAGAGGTCCTCCAGCCGGTGGCGGCGATGCTCGAGCCGCACCAGCGCCAACCCCAGATCGTCGATTGCGTCGCGCACGATGTCGTAGGGCCGCTCGTCCGGGCAGTCGACCAGCACCGTGCGTCCCTCGACAACGGCCTGCAGGCCCGCATCGGTCAGGCGGGCGGCCAGCCCATCGGCCCCATCCTCCACCTCCACGCCCAGCGTGCCGGTGCGCTCGGTGAAGCTGGCGATCGGCGCAGCGCGCAGCAGCTTGCCCGCGTCGATGGCGAGCAGGAAGCTGCAGACCCGCTCGATCTCGCCCAGCAGGTGGCTGGCGACGATGGTCGCGATCCCGAATTCGGTGCCGGTGCGCTTCACCAGCTCCAGCATCTCGTCGCGGCCTGCAGGATCGAGCCCGTTGGTGGGCTCGTCGAGGAGGAGCAGCTTCGGATCGTGAACCAGCGCCTGTGCAAGCTTGACTCGCTGCTTCATGCCGGTTGAGTAGCCGCCGATCGGCCGGTAGCGCTCCTCGTACAGGCCAACGTGGCGCAGCACCTCGGCGGTGCGCTCGCGCGCGGCCGCGGCGGGCAGCCCTGCCATGCGGCCCATGTGGCTGACGAACTCGGTCGCCGACACGTCCGACGGCAGGCAATCGTGCTCGGGCAGGTAGCCGACGAACTGCCGGATCTCGGTGCCCTGGCGGGTGACGTCCATGTCGAGCACCTGCGCCGCGCCACTGGTCGGCTGAATCAGGCCGAGCAGGATCTTCAGGAACGTGCTTTTGCCGGCGCCGTTGGCGCCGACCAGGCCGATGATCCCGGGCTCCACCTCGAGCGTCAGCGCATCGAGCGCGATGACGCTCGATCCATAGCGCTTGGTGAGGGCGTGGGCGGCAACGAGGGCCATGCGCCGAGGAGTGTACCGATCCCCGGCACTCGGTGCCCTTTTCGGCGCGATGGTACTGACGGTGGGAGCGGGTGTACCACGGTCACATGGCCCGTTGCGTGCCCGCGCCGGTAGGGTGGCGGCATGCGTCATACCGCCGCCGTCAGGACGACGCCGCCCGTTGCTGCGCGGTCCGTTGTCGCGACGCCAGTCGTCGCCCACACGCTGCCCGTCGCGGAGACCGCCCTGGATGCTACGGTGATGATGTCGACGGACGGGCGCATCACCGGCTGGAACACGCGCGCCGAGACCCTCTTCGGCTGGAGCGCGGTCGAGGTGGTCGGCCAGCCGCTCGTCAATGTCATCATCCCCCCGCGCTACCGCCGCCAACATCGAGCTGGGCTGGCGCGCTTCCGGCTCACCCACAGCGGGCATGTGCTCGACCGTCCGCTTGACGTCACCGCGCTGCGCCGGGACGGGAGCGAGTTCGCCGTGCAGCTGTCCATCACCGCCCTCGGCGACGGGACTGGCATCGTCTTCGTCGGATTCATCAGGGATGTCAGTGCGGAACGCGCGATGGGATCTGCGCTACGAGATACAGAGGCGCAATTCCGCTCGCTAGTCGAGCGTCTGCCAGGCATCGCGTACGTGGATGAGCTGGGTGGAATTGGACGCTACGTGAGTCCACAGGTGGAATCGATCCTCGGTTGCACGGTCGAGGAGTGGCTGGCTGATCCCGATTTGTGGATCCGGATGCTGCACGACGAGGACCGCGCGCGAGCGATCGCCCAGCTGGCCGGCGGTGAGGCCGCGGGCGGCTCGTTCACGTACCTGTATCGCCTGATTGCCAGGGACGGCCGGACGGTGTGGATCCGCGACCAGGCCAGCGTCCTGCGCGACGATGACGGACGCCTTGCCGTCCACGGCGTGATGTTCGACGTGACGCGCGAGATCGGCGCGCAGGCCGATATGGAGCTCGACCTGGCCGAGCGCCAGCGCATCAGCGAGGCGCTGCGGCGGCTGCCTGCGGGTCGCCCGGCTCGGGAAACCGCTGCCGCCATCTGCGCCGAGCTGGTCAACCTCCCGCACGTCGACATGGCAATGGTGTATGAGTTCGCCCACGACGGGTCGGTGATTCCGCTCGGCCAGGTGGTGCCCTCAGAGAGTCCGACCAGGATCGGCGAGCCGCTTCCCGCCGATCGCGCGGCATACCTGCGTGACAGCTCCACCGGACCCTGGATCGACGAATGGCGACCGCAGCCCGATGACACGCCGTATCAGCGTGCCTGGCACCGCGTCGGCCTGAAGGTCGCCGCCTACGTCCCATTCGGCACCGGCGAGACCACTCATGGCCTGCTGGGAATCGGATCCTCCGATCCGATCGGGTCCGTGGAGGCCGCTCGGTGGATGCCCAGCGTGGCGGACATTGCGGCGGTCGCGGCTGCGCTGCTGGTGCCGGAACTTGGCTCGCGGCGGGCGCAGGACACCACCCGATCGCAGCTGGCACGGATCATTGCACATGGCGAGTTCCATCCGGTCTTTCAACCCATCGTGCGCCTCGGCGACGGCACCGTGGTCGGCTTCGAGGCGCTGACACGCTTTGAGGATGGAGTCCCGCCCGAGCGCCGGTTCGCCCTGGCCGAGGCGGTCGAGATGGGGGCCGAGCTCGAAGCGGCGACCATGCGCGCGGCGCTGCTGGCGGCGGCCGAGCTGCCGACCCGCGCGTGGGTCAGCGTGAACGTATCCCCGACCCGGCTGGCCGACCCCCGCCTGCTCCGCCTTGCGGCTGTCGCCAAGCGGCGGCCGCTGGTGCTCGAGATCACCGAGCGTCAGCCCATCGAGGACTACGCCGCCGCGCGCGATGCGCTCGATAAGGTCACAGGCTCTGTCGACGTGGCGGTCGACGATGCCGGCGCCGGCTTCTCAAGCCTGCGCCACATCATTGAACTGCGGCCGCGCTACGTGAAGCTCGACCTCCACCTGGTGCGCGGCGTCGAGGGCGACCCCGCTCGCCAGGCATTGATCGCCGGGATGGTGTACTTCGCGCGCGACACCGGCTGCCTGCTCATCGCTGAGGGTGTCGAGAAGGCCGCGGAGCGCGACACGCTGCGGCGCCTGGGCGTTCCCTTCGGGCAGGGCTTCCTGTTCGGCCGCCCCGCACCGGTCAGTGCCTGGAGTGCGGCCGCTCCGTCGGCTGCCAGGCGCGCCGGACGCCGGAGGGCGGCCGAGCCCACCGATTAGTCGTTCGGTCGGAGCGCTCTATCGCCCCTGGCTATCAACTGGCGCCGTTACGCGTCGTTACGCGTTCCCTGATCGCCAAGAGCGTTCAAGGGACGCGAGACCCGGCCCATCGGTCTCGTTAGATCGCCAGCAGCGATATTTGGCCGATGACCGGGCGAGCACGGTACGCTTGCACCTCATGAGCGGGCGCGAACTGACGGCGCTGATCCTCACCAACGAGTACCCACCGAGCGTCTACGGCGGGGCCGGCATCCATGTCGCCGAGCTGACGCGCGAGCTGGGTCAGCGCATCGGGCTCGACATCCGCACCTTCGGCGACCAGGACGAGGCCGCGCCGGGCCGTCGAGTGCGGGGATACTCGCCGGCGCACGACCTGGCGCACGCCGTTGAGCCCATGCGCGGCGCCTGGGCGGCCCTCTCGCGCGACCTGGCCATGGCAAGCGATCCGGTCCATGCCGACGTGGTGCACTGCCATACCTGGTACACCCACCTTGGCGGCATCCTGGTCAAGGAGGCGTATGGCATTCCCCTCGTCGTCACGGTCCACTCGCTCGAGCCGATGCGTCCATGGAAGCGCGAGCAGCTCTCCGGCGGCTATGACGTCTCGACCTGGGTCGAACGGACAGCGCTCGAGCTGGCGGACGCCATCATTGCGGTCAGCCGCGGCACGCGCGATGACGTGCTGCGCCTTTTCGACGTACCGGCGGACCGGGTCCACGTCATTCACAACGGGATCGACGCGGACTTCTTCGCGCCCGATCCGGCGACCGATGCGCTCGAGCGATACGGCATCGACCGTTCGGTGCCGTACATCCTCTTCGTGGGGCGCATCACCCGCCAGAAGGGGATCGTCCACCTGGTGCGCGCCGTCCGTCACCTCGACCCCGGGATCGGGGTGGTGCTGTGCGCGGGCCAGCCCGACACGCCGGAGATCGCGCGCGAGATGGACGAGGCCGTAGCGGCGGCGCGGGAGGCGCATGCCAATGTGGTCTGGATCCCCGAGATGGTGAGCCGGGAAGCCGTGCGGCAGCTCTACAGCCACGCGGCCCTGTTCGTCTGCCCATCGGTCTATGAGCCGTTCGGCATCATCAACCTGGAGGCGATGGCCTGCGAGCGACCGGTGGTCGCCACCGCGGTCGGCGGCATCCCGGAGGTGGTGGTGGACGGCGCGACCGGCACGTTGGTGCCGGTCGAGCTTCGAGCAGATGACCCGATGACGCCGGCTGACCCCGACCGCTTCGCCCGCGACCTCGCGACGGCGGTGAACGAGCTGATGGCCGATCCCGCGCGTCGGACGGGGATGGGTGCCGCCGGGCGGCGAAGAGCTGTGGAGCATTTCAGCTGGTCAGCAATCGCCGATCAGACGGTGGCGCTGTACCGGTCCCTCGTGGCTACGCATTGATGCGCCCCGGCGGGTGGGGTCCTACCATCGGCAGATGATGACCTCACTCTCGCGGAGGCGGCTGCTGCAGCTGGGGGCGGCGGCGCCGGCGGCGCTGCTGGCGGCATGCGCCGAGCCCACCATCAGCCCCAGTCCAACCTCAACGCCCATCCGTACCTCCACGCCCAGCCCGACCGCCAGTCCTTCGCCGACTCCCACCCCGACCCCGTTGCCGGTGCCCGTCGGACGGACGCTGTACCGCGACGCGGCCCTGGCGGATGGCCGCTCCGCGACCCTGCAGCGGGGAGTCAGCGTGTTCGTCGACGCCGGCGTGATCCGTTGGATCCGGCCTGTGGACGGCGAGGAGGACTCCGGCGATGCGCTCGTTGTCGACGCCTCTGGCGCCACGATCGTGCCGGGCATGGTGGACGCCCACAGCCACGTCACCGGCCAGGGCGGCGCGCGCTGGATCGACCGCTTCGCCGACGCGCCGGAACGGCTGCTCGCCTACGCCGAGGAGAACGGACCGCTCGCATTTGCGGCGGGCATTCGCTGGTTCCGCGATGTCGGATCCCCGGTCCGCGTCGACCCCGCAGACGGGCGCGAGCGAGCCCTGGCGATCGGCATCCGCGACCGATGGCGTGGGCGCGCCGGCTACCCGACTATTCGCGCCGCTGGCAGCTGGGTGACACGCGCCGGCTCATTGCCGGCCGGACTGGCGGTCGAGGCGCAGAACGCCGACCAGCTGCTGGCGTTGGCCCTGCGTCAGCTCGACGATGGCGCTGACCTTGTCAAGCTCTACCTCGACGGGCCGAATGCGGGGGTTGCGCCGTGGAGCTCCGCCGAGACGCGCCGCGTGGTCGATGCGGTCCACGAGCGCGGCGCGCGGGTGGCGGCGCATGCCGGACATCTCAACGGCTCGCGAGTCGCCGCGGACGCAGGCGTGGATTCGATCGAGCATGGGTTCGTGCTCGACGCCGGGGTGGCCCGCACCATGGCCGAGCGCGGGATCGCGCTGGTCACGACCCTGACCGTGCTGCGCAGCTGGCTCAGCTTCGGGCAGACGACCCGGCTCCCGCTCTTTGCCGGCGCCGGGCGGCCGGCAGCCATCGGTGCACAGCTCGAGGCGGCGGAGGCGAGCGTGCGGATCGCCCGGGACGCAGGCGTGCCGATCGCGGCGGGGACCGATTTCGGTGGCGGCTCAGGGCGGGCCAACCAGCTGGCCTGGGAGGTGCAGTCGCTCGTCGCGGCGGGGCTCGAGCCGGTTGATGCGCTGGCGGCCGCAACCTGGCGTGGCGGTGAGCTGCTGGGCGAAGCGGACGCGGGCACCCTGCGCGAAGGCGGACCCGCCAGCTTCTTCCTGGTTCACGGCGATCCGTTGAGCGACCCGGCGGCCCTGTGGCGAGTCTGGCGCCATGCGTAGCCGGTAGCATTCGGCATCCATGACTGAAGTGAGCACCTCAACGCCCGCCCCGCGCCGCGCCACCGGCGAGTCGATCATCGTCGCGCGCGACCTGCGCAAGCGGTACGGCACGCTGCAGGCGGTCGACGGCGTCAGCTTCGACGTGGCCGAGGGCGAGGTCTTCGGCATCCTGGGGCCGAACGGCGCCGGCAAGACAACCACGCTGGAGATGATCGAGGGCATGCGACCCATCGACTCTGGCAGCGCCATCGTCGACGGCATCGACGTCAGCGAAGACCCGCGCGGGGTGAAGGCCCGCATCGGCATCCAGCTCCAGGCCTCGAGCTTCTTCGACGAGCTCAACCTGGTCGAGCTGCTCAACCTCTTCGGCCACCTCTACGAGCGCGACGTGGACGCCATGGCGCTCCTCGCCCAGGTCGAGCTGACCGAGAAGGCGCGCTCGCAGGTGCGCACCCTGTCCGGCGGGCAGAAGCAGCGCTTCAGCATCGCCAGCGCGCTCGTCAACGAGCCGCGCGTCCTGTTCCTGGATGAGCCGACCACCGGCCTCGACCCGCAGGCGCGGCGGCACCTGTGGGGCCTGGTGCGCGAGATCAGCCAGAGCGGCCACACGGTGGTGCTGACCACGCACTACATGGAGGAGGCCGAGGAGCTGTGCGATCGAGTGGCCATCATGGATCGAGGCGTGATCGTCGCGCTCGACGCCCCGCAGCAGCTGGTGGATGCGCTCATCGGTCGTGGGTTCACGAAGGCCCGCGTCGAGCGGCTCGCAAACCTGGAGGACGTCTTCCTCGACCTGACCGGCCGCGAGCTGCGGGAGGAGGACTGACCGATGCGGCCCTTCGGCATCCGCCTCGGCATGTTCTGGG
>DASQFY010000094.1:0-8672 GCA_035632895.1 Candidatus Dormiibacterota bacterium | reverse complement strand
GTGATCGGGGTCGGCGCGGCCGTACCGCGCGGCGAGGCCGTAGATCCCACAGCCGTGGCTCGGCCGACGGCGCCGGCGCGTCGCCGCACGACCAGCGAAGCAGGGCCCGTGGCGCTGGTCGGGACCGGGGTTGGTTGGGGTGGGCTCGAGCTCAGCGCCCTCGACCCTGAAGCCGAGCGAGCCTACTGGATCGCCGTCTCGTTGGTGCCCGGCATCGGCCCGGTCGGCTTTGCCCGGATCCTGCATCGTTTCGGCTCGGCGCGCCGGGCGTGGGCCGCCGGACCGGCCA
Organism: Candidatus Dormiibacterota bacterium; assembly: GCA_035632895.1. Classification (GTDB taxonomy): domain Bacteria; phylum Chloroflexota; class Limnocylindria; order QHBO01; family QHBO01; genus DASQFY01. The sequence continues at coordinate 8,383 of DASQFY010000094.1, read as the reverse complement.
TGCTCGAGGGCCTGCCCCGGCTTCCGGACGATGCGCTCAGCGGGCTGGGTCGACTGCGAAGGGCGAGCGCGTCATCGATCGCCAGGCGCGTACTGTCCGCCGTCCGCGCCGCCGGAGGATCGCTCGTCACCGGCCTCGACGATGGTTATCCGCCGGCGCTCAGGACGACGGATCCGCGCCCGCCCGTGCTCTACGTGTCCGGCGATCAGGCGGCCTTCGAGGGGCCGGCCGTGGCGGTGGTCGGTACTCGTCGGGCGACGGGCTACGGCCGCTCGAGTGCCATCGAGATCGCAGACGAGCTGGCGCGGGCGGGAGTGACGGTGGTGAGCGGCCTGGCGGTGGGCATCGACGGCGAGGCTCACGCGGCCGCGCTGGCAGCCGGCGGACGGAGCGTGGCGGTCCTGCCGTCGCCGTTGGATCGCGTCTACCCGCCGCGCCACCGGGAGCTCGCCGCAAGGCTGGTCGCGTCCGGCGGGGCGCTGGTGAGTGAGCTGGCGCCCGGCCACGCACCGGGACGCCCGGACTTCGCGCGGCGGAATCGGATCATCGCCGGGCTGTCGAGTGCGGTGGTGGTGGTCGAGGCTCCGGATCGCTCCGGCGCGCTGCTGACCGCGGCTGCAGCCGTGGAGATCGGTCGCGAGGTGTATGCCGTTCCGGGACCGATTGACGCGCTCGCGTCGCGCGGCTGCAACCGCCTCATTGCCGACCACCTGGCGGTGATCGTCACTTCGCCGGCGGCCCTGATCAACAGCATCGGACTGCGCCGCGGCGACCGGCCGGTGAGCATCACCAGCCTCTCGGACGCGGAGGGCCTGGTGCTCCATCTGCTGCTCAAGCGGCCCGCCTCAATCGAGGAGCTCATCGCACCGACGCGCCTGCGGCCAGGTGCCCTCGCGAGCGCACTGACGCTGCTCGAGGCTCGCGGCCTGGCGACTTCGTATGGCGGCGTGACATTCCATCCCACGCTCGCCGCACGACGGCTCGGATCGAATGGCTGAGGGTGGATCCGGTAGTACTAGGGTTGCGCGCAAACGATGCCGACTATACTGGCGTGGCCACATAGGCATCGTTCGCCGTGCCCGTCGGACGATAGTGCCCAGAGGAGTCCTCGGTCTATTGCAATCGATACAGAAGCTCGGCGCCGCAGCGCGCGCCACCACCCGTTCACTCAGGCCCTACCTGAGCCGCCACCACGCCATCACCCGCGTCGTGGCAGCCACCCTCTCCCTCGCGATCGCCATGGCGTTCTCGCTCGAGGGAGCGGCCGCCGGCCCGACCCGGCCGCCGGACCAGCCCACCACCCTCCTGCCGCAGAACGTCGGCGTTGGCCTCCCCACCACCGATGCTGTCGCACTCCGCTTCGACGAGCCGATGGACGCTGCCTCGGTGGCGAGCGCCATCTCAATGCGCCCGCAGACGGCATTCCGCACCCTGTGGCGCGCAAACGGCCAGACGCTGCTGATCCTCCCCGTCCCACGCTGGCAGACCGACGCGCGCTACGTGATCTCTGTGGCCGCGACCGCTCGTCAGGCCGACGGCTCGGAGCTGGGTGCGCTGAAGGAGGTCAGCTTCACGACGCAAACGGCGCCGATCGTCGCGGACTTCGAGCTGCTATACATCGACGAGCCCACGGACCCGCTGATGCGCGCGCTCGCCGACAGCGACGCCGGCGCGTCCGCGCTGTCGGAAGTGCCCGCTCCGCCCGACACGACATCGCTGGTGAGCACTGCAACCAGCGTCACCATCGGCTTCTCGGCGGTCATGGATCGTCTCGACGTCGTGCGCCACCTGGTGTTGAGCCCGTTCGTCCCCGGAATCGTCACCTGGAGCGGCAACGCGATGGTCTTCACGCCGCAGGCGCGGCTCGACCCGAACGCGCGCTACGCGCTGAGTGTGGCCGGCGCGCACGACGTGTTGGGCAATGCGCTGGGCGGCGACGCAACCTTCTCGTTCACGACCCGGGTCGGCGCCCAGGTCGTCAAGATCTCGCCCCTGGACGGTGCCAAGGACGTTGCGCCAACCGAAGTTTCGCTCTGGTTCAGCCAGGCGATGGACGTGGACGCGACGACGGCCGCGCTGAGGGTGATCGACGCGACGACCGGCGCCGCCATCGCCGGCAAGGCCGCCTGGAACGAGAAGGGCACCCAGCTGCGCTTCACGCTCGCCAGTGCCCTGCCGACGGGGCATGCCTTCGAGGTAAGCCTGGCCGATGGCGCCAAGGACAGCGACCGCAACGCGGTGGCGGGGACGTGGACCTTCAGCACCAAGGCTCCGCCGGCGACCTTCAGCCGCGCCGCGCCCGGCCCCGCCGCGCCGCCAGGCCCTCCCGCGCCCGCCGACATGGCGGAGTTCGCGGTGTGGCAGATCAACAATGCGCGCGCCGCGTACGGATTTGCCCCGCTGAGCCTGGATTCGGCGATCAGCGGCGTCGCCTCGGCGCACGCCTGGGACATGATGAACTACGGGTACTTCAGCCACACCGGTCGCGATGGCTCGACCGTCAGCATGCGGCTGAGCCGGGCCGGAATCAGCTTCAGCGCTTCGGGCGAGAACCTCTGCTCCGGCGGCTCGCTGGAGTGGTGCCACGCCATATTCATGTCGGAGCCATATCCCGGCTACGCCAACCACAAGGGCAACATCCTGGGAACGCGCTACTCGCGGGTCGGGATCGGGATCGCGCAGAGCGGAGGGAAGACCATCTTCGTCTGGGACTTCGCCGGCTGACGTACACTCCCTGACCGAATGCCTCCCAAGAAGCGGACTGCGGGCGATCTCGTCATCGTCGAGTCGCCGGCCAAGGCCAAGACGATCGAGCGGTACCTGGGGCCCGGCTACACGGTCACGGCGTCGTACGGCCATGTCCGCGACCTGCCGCAGCGCAGCCTGGGTGTCGACGTCGACAATGACTTCGCCCCTCGCTACGAGCCCCTGAAAGAGCGGCGCAAGGAGCTGGACAAGCTCGCCAATCAGGCCCGCCGGGCGGACCACGTCTGGCTCGCCACCGACCTCGACCGCGAGGGCGAGTCCATTGCCTGGCACATCGCCGAGTACGCGGGCCTGGACGAGGATCGCATCAGGCGAGTCACCTTCAGCGAGATCACGAAAGGGGCGATCGATGCCGCCTTCGCCAATCCGCGCACTATCAACCTCGACCTCGTCAACGCGCAGCAGGCCCGCCGCGTGATCGACCGGCTGGTGGGCTACAAGCTCAGCCCACTGGTGAGCAGCAAGATCCGCCGTGGCCTGTCGGCCGGGCGGGTGCAGAGCGTGGCAGTACGGCTGGTGGTCGACCGCGAGCGCGAGATCGATCGCTTTGTGGCCGACGAGTACTGGACCATCGCCGCCGAGCTGCGCCGGCATAACGCGTCCGGGGCCTTCACGGCCGAGCTGACGCGCATCGACGGCGAGAAGGCGCGCATCGGCACCGAAGACGAGGCGCGCCAGCACGAGGCTGTGCTGCGCGAGGCCAGCTACGCGGTCAGCAAGGTGACGCGCGGCCAGACCAAGAAGGGAGCACCGCCGCCGTTCACCACCAGCACGCTGCAGCAGGAGGCGTCGCGCAAGCTCGGGTTCGGCGCGCGGCGCACCATGAGCGTGGCCCAATCGCTGTACGAGGGCGTGGCCCTGCCCGAGGGTCAGGTGGGCCTGATCACCTACATGCGCACCGACTCGCTGGTCATGGCCAGCGCCGCGGTGGGGGAGGCGCGCGGCGTCATCAAGCAGCGCTTCGGTGCCGAGTTCGTGCCGGACAAGCCGAACGCCTTCCGCACCAAGACGCGTGGCGCCCAAGAGGCGCACGAGGCGATCCGCCCATCCAGCTTCTCTCGCCACCCGGAATCGCTCCGCGCCCACCTCAAGCCGGAGGAGTACCGCCTGTACGAGCTGATCTGGCGGCGGGCGACGGCCTCGCAGATGGCGCCGGCGCGGTTCGACCAGGTCGGCGTGGATGTGCAGGCGGACCGATACACCCTGCATGCGGGCGCGCGGAAGCGCGTGTTCGACGGCTACCAGGCGATCTACGTCGAGGGCCGCGACGATGAGGAGGACGAGCGCCTGACGGTGCTGCCCGAGCTGGTCGACGGCGAGCCGCTCGACCTCGCCAGCCTGGCCGCGGAGCAGCACTTCACCCAGCCGCCGCCGCGCTTCACCGAGGCGACGCTGATCAAGGCGCTCGAGGAGCACGGCATCGGCCGGCCGTCGACGTACGCGCCGACGATCGAGACAATTCGCCAGCGTGGCTACGTCACCATTGAGGAACGCCGCCTGTTTCCGGAGGAATCGGCCTTCCGGGTGACAGACCTGCTGGTCGAGCACTTCCCGGAGGTCGTCGACCTCGCCTTCACGGCCCGCATGGAGGAGCGCCTCGACGATGTCGCGCGGGGCACGCACGAGTGGGTGCCGATGGTCCGCGACTTCTGGGTTCCGTTCAGCGCGCAGGTCAGCGAGGGGCGCGAGAAGATCGCCAAGCAGGTCGAGGTGACCGACATCCCATGCCCGCTCACCGGCGAAAAGGGGGACTTCCTGGTCAAGCGCTTCGGGCGCAACGGCTGGTTCCTCGGCTGCTCGGGTTATCCCGAGTGCAAGTACACCCAGGCTCTGCCGGGTGAGGAGGCCGAGACCCCCGACCTGCCTGGAGTCGGCGAGCCGTGCCCGGAGTGCGGCCAGGGGAAGCTCGCCGCCAAGCGTGGCCGCTTCGGCGCGTTCGTCGGGTGCGATCGGTATCCGGAGTGCAAGTACATCAAGAAGGACGCCCAGCCGGCGAACGAGCGCTTCGGGACGTGCCCGCAGTGCGGGCAGGGAACGGTCGTCACCAAGCGCGCCCGGCGCGGGCGCCGGCCCTTCTGGGGCTGCGACCGCTACCCCGACTGTGACTACGCGAGCTGGACGCGCCCGCAACCGGAGAGCGGCGATGGCCAGGTGGCTGCCGCCGCCGGCGGAGCGCGTGGCTGACCGCCACCGCAGCCCGAGCGGCGCGGCGAGCGAGGCGGCCACCGTCCTCGAACGCTTCCTCGATCACCTTTCCAGCCGCAACGCGTCGCCGCGGACCGTGGTCGAGTACCGGCGCCACGCCGGTGAGTTTCTGACCTTCCTTGGAGGGCGCGGCGTGGATTGGCGATCGCCGGATCGGTCCACTGTGCGCGCCTACCTGTCGACGCTCGCGGATCGGAACCTGGCGGCCTCATCGGTCGGCGGGCGCCTGGCTGCCATCCGCAGCCTGTACCGCCATGCCGCCCGCCAGGGCTGGATCGCGTCCGACCCGCTTGCCGGTGTGCGCTCGCCACGGCGCCCCGGGCGGCTTCCGCGGGTGCTGTCGGTCGAGGATGTGGCGCGCCTGGTCGAGGCGCCCACGCGCCGAGCTCCCGTCCCGCGACGCGGGGTCACGCAGCCGCGTGCCACCGCCCTGGCGCTGCGCGACGCCGCGCTGCTCGAGCTGCTGTATGCGACCGGCATGCGGATCAGCGAGATCACGTCGCTGACGCTCGACCGGATCGACCTTGCGCGCCGCAGGCTGCGGGTCATCGGCAAGGGGTCGAAGGAGCGCGAGCTCCTGTTCGGCGGCCCTGCGCAAACGACACTCGCCGCCTACCTGAGCCAAGCCCGCCCAGTGCTGGCCGCGGGAGGGGCAAGGCCGGCCGCCATCTTCCTGAACTCGACAGGTGGTGCACTCACAGCTCGTGGGGCGCGGATGGCGGTCGACCGCTGGGTCCGTGACACCGGCATGGCGAGCCGCACATCGCCGCACACCCTGCGCCACTCTTTCGCGACGCACCTGCTCGAAGGCGGGGCGGACCTGCGCAGCGTTCAGGAGCTGCTGGGTCACGCCAACCTGGCCACCACCCAGATCTACACCCACCTGTCCGATGCCTCGCTGCGCAGCGCCTACCGCTCGGCACACCCTCGATCCGGCCGGGGTGGCACCGGGCGCCAACGGTGACCGTTCCCGCCGACGCGGGCCAGCCGGAGGAGGCGGGCGGGCCATCGGTCGCGCGGGTGCTGGCCACCGCCAGCCTGATCCTCACCGTGGCCGCGCTCGCCAGCCGGCTGCTCGGCTGGGTGCGCCTGCTCGTGATCGGCTCCCAGTTCGGCGCCAGCCGCGAGCTGGACGCGTACTTCGCCGCCTTCCGGATTCCGGACGCCATCTTCCAGCTGGTGGTCGCGGGGGCCCTGAGCGCCGCGCTGATCCCGGTCTTTTCCGGCTACCGGGCGCGGGAGCAGGACCGCGAGGCGTGGCGCTTGGCGAGCAGCGTGATCAACCTGGTCGTGATCGCGCTGGCCGGCCTGAGCCTGGTGATGGCGATCCTGGCACCCGTGCTGGTGCCCGTGGTGGCCCCCGGCTTCGACGCGCCGACCACCGAGCTGACGGTGCGCATGACCCGCGTCATGCTGATCAGCCCCGTCCTGATCGGGATGGGGGCGGTGGTGTCGGGCATCCTGAACTCCTACGAGCGGTTCGCCGTGCCGGCGCTGGCGCCGCTCGCCTACAACCTGGCGATCATCCTGGCCGCTATCGTGCTCGCGCCGATCATGGGGATCGAGGGCCTGGCGGTCGGCGTGGCGGTTGGGTCGCTGGCACACCTCGCCGTCCAATTGCCGGAGCTCGGCCGGGTGGGGCAGCGCTACGACCTGACCATCGGCCTTTCCCACCCGGGCGTGCGCAAGGTGGCCTGGCTGATGGGCCCGCGCATGCTGGGCCTGGCAGCCGGGCAGCTCAACTTCATCGTCTCAACCGTGCTCGCCAGCGGGCTTCCGGAGGGCAGCATCACCGCCTACAACTATGCGTTTCAGCTCAGCCAGATCCCGGTCGGCGTGCTGGGGGTCAGCGTTGCGGTGGCGCTCTTCCCGACCCTCAGCCGGGATGCGGCGCTGGGGCGTGTGCCGGAGATCAGGCGCCAGGTGACCGGATCGTTGCGGATCCTCATCTTCCTGGCCGCCCCGCTCACGGCGGCCATGATCGTGCTGGCGGGACCGATCGCATCGGTCTTCTTCCAATACGGTCTGTTTTCTGAACGCTCGGCCGAGCGCACCGCGGGGGCGCTCGTCTTCTTCGCCATCGGCCTGACCGGGCATATCGTGGTCCACGTCCTGGCGCGCGCCTTCTACGCGATGCAGGACACGCGCACCCCGGTGCTGTGGGCCGTCGTCGCAGTTGCGATCAACGTGCCGCTGATGGCCTGGCTGGTTGGACCGATGGGGGTCGAAGGCCTCGCCCTGGCGCTGTCGATCACGGCCCTGCTCGAGGTGCTCGGGCTGCTGTGGGCGCTCAGGGGCCGCATCGAGTCGATCGAGGAGGGGCAGGTGCTGCGCTCGGTGGGTCGCTGCGCCGTGGCCGCCGTGGCCGCCGCGCTGCTGATGTTCGGCGGCCTGACACTGGTCCAGAACTCCGTTCCGGGGCTGCTCGAGAATGGGGTCGGGCGGTTGGCCGTGCTGGCGGCGCTGACCGCCGCAGGATTCGCCATCTACGTGCTGGTCGCCTCCGCCCTGCGGGCGCCCGAGCTGGCCCAGATCCGCTCGCTGCTCGCTCGCCGCCGCACGAGGAGGCCAGCGTGATCCGCGTCAGACCGGCGACCGATGCCGACCAGCCGGCTTGGCAGGCGCTGCTGGGCCGCAGCGCGGCGGGGGACTTCCTCCACGATTGGGCTTGGGCTGACGTGGCGGCCTTCGATGGGCAGCCGCAGCGCCGCTTCGTGGCCGAGGAGGACGGCGAGCTGGTCGCCATTGCCGCGCCGCAGGTGCGGCCCCTGCCGCTCGGACGCTCCTTCTGGTACGTGCCCCACGGGCCGGTGCTGGACTACGACCATCCCCGGGCGGGGGAGTGGCTGCGGGCGATGGCGATTGGCCTGCGTGCGGCGGCGCGCAACGACCGGGCGATCGCCGTCAAGCTGGAGCCGCGCCTGGATCTGGGAAGCGCACCGACCGCCCATTTTCGCCGCCTTCGCCACGACCCGCGCACGCTCCAGGTCGGCCAGACTCGCCTGGTCGAGCTGGCCGACGATGAAACGTTGCTGGCCGGCTTCGACAAGGACACTCGCTACGCCGTGCGCCGCGCCGAGCGCGAGGGCGTCACTATCCGCGCCGTCGAGGACGGATCGGACACCGGCGTGATCGACGCGCTCCACGGTCTGGTGCTCGAAACCCAGCAGCGGGCCGGCTTCCCACGACCGCCCCTGGAGCGCTACCGAATCGCCTGGCAGGCGCTCGCCGGCGCCGGCCGCGCGAGCATCCTGGAGGCGTACCACGATGGCCGACTGCAGGCGTCGGGCATGCTCGTCGTCGAGGGCGCACAGTCCTTCTACCTGTTCGCCGGCTCGCGCCGCGAGGAGCCCGGCGCGCCGAAGCGCTACGCGTCCTACGCCCTGCAATGGGCGATGATGCGGCGCGCTCG
>DASQFY010000093.1:0-2687 GCA_035632895.1 Candidatus Dormiibacterota bacterium | reverse complement strand
CTTACTTTCTTCAAAGGTGTGTTGGCGTTCGTGGCGCTGTCGATCTTCGTGGGCTTCACATCAATGGTCCCGTTCGGAACTGTCAATCGGCGTCCAAATGTTGACCGGGATCGGCGTCCAAATGTTGACCACACCCCAGGTTGAGGAAGTAGCGGCTTGTCCAGGTAGCGCACAGGAGGGACCCGCGCGTCGCGCCGCGCGGATCAAGGCGCTGGCGGAGCGGCGCGCGGGAGGTGCCTGTGTGCCCACCTGGGCAAGCGGGGGGATCAGCTGCGGTTCTTGAAGCGCCAGCTGTCGTTGCCGGTCTCGATGATGTCGCAATGGTGGGTCAGCCGGTCGAGCAGGGCGGTCGTCATCTTGGCGTCGCCGAAGATGCTCGGCCAGTCGGCGAAGGCGAGGTTGGTGGTGACGATGATCGAGGTTCGCTCGTAAAGCCGGCTGATCAGGTGGAACAGGAGCTGGCCGCCGCTCTGCGGGAACGGCAGGTAGCCGAGTTCATCGAGCACCACCAGGTCGACACGGGCGAGTTGGCTGGCCAGGACGCCGGCCTTGCCGGCACGGCTCTCCGCCTCGAGCCGGTTGGCCAGATCGATGGCGGTGAAGAACCGGCCGCGGGCACCGTTGCGGATGCAGTTGGCGACGATGGCCAGCGAAAGATGCGTTTTTCCGCTACCGGTTCCGCCGACGAATACGGCGTTGCGCTGGGTCGCGAGGAAGCCGCCGGCATGCAGGTCACGAACCAACGCCTCGTTGATCGGCGTGCCGGCGAAGCGGAAGTCCTCCACGGTCTTGGCCAGCGGCAGTCGGGCGGCGCCCATCTGGTAGCGGATCGACCGCGCCCGCTTCTCGGCCACCTCGGCCTGCAACAGGGCACCGAGCATCTGATGGAACGCGTGCTGGCGCCGGAGGCCGTCGGCAACGATCTCGTCGAAGGCGGCGCGCATCCCGGAGAGCTGGAGCGTCGCCATCAACTCCAGCAGCTCATGCCGCTGCATGCGGCTCTCCCCCGGCCGGCATCGGTCGCAGCGCGTCGTAACGGGCGCAGTCGGCGGCCGGCTCGACGGTCAGCCGTAATGCTGCCGGGGTGGCGATCGGCGCCGGCGGCGCCGGCGTCCGCCGTCGTGCCAGGATGTTGAGGACGACGTCACGGCTGAAAAGATCGGCCGCCACCGCTTCGACACACGCCGCCTCCACCGCCTCCAGCCCGTCCTCCAGGACCGCGGCCAGGACATCGACGAACTGCCGGCCGCCGTCGTCGCGGCCGGCGAGCCGCCGGCGCAGTTGGGCGAGGCCCGGGGGCAGCTCCCAGTCCCGGAACGGTGCGCCGTTGCGCAGGGCCCCGGGCTTGCGTGTGAGCACCGGCAGATAGTGCCAGGGATTGTAGATCACCTGGTCACGGCCGAACTGCCGCGGGTGCCCGGCCACGACCTCGCCGCTCAGCCGGATCAGGATGCGGTCGGCGTAGGCATGGACCTGTACCGTCTGCCCAACCGCCTTGTTCGCCACGCTGTAGCGGTTGCGGTCGAAGCGGACCAGGCTGGTCTTGGAGACGCTCACGTCGGTCTCGTGGAAGCCGTCGAACGGCCCCGGATAGTCGATCAGCGCCCGACGCTCGGCCTCGAACACCTCCCAGATCGTCCGCTCCTTGATCTCGGGATGCGGGGTCGTCTCGGCATCGGCGATACAGCGGTCGGCGAGCCAGCCGTTCAGCTCCGCCAGGGTCTGGAACCGAAGCCTCGGGGTGAAGAGCTGCTCGCGGGTATTGCCGACCTGGTTCTCGACCTGGCCCTTCTCCCAGCCTGCCGCCGGCGTGCAGGCGGTCGGCTCCACCAGATAGTGCGAACACATCTGCAGGAAACGGCGGTTGAATTGCCGCTTCTTGCCGATGAAGACGCTCTCCACCGCCGTCGTCATGTTGTCATAGATGCCGCGTCGGCAGGCGCCGCCAAACAGCCGGAAGGCCCGGTCGTGCGCGTCGAACACCATCTCCTGGGTCTCGCGCGGGTAGGCGACCACCAGCCGCATCCGGCTGTAACACAGGCGGAGGTGGGCCACCTTCACCGTTGTCGTCACCCCGCCCAGGACGACGACCTCGTGGCTGAAATCGAACTGATAGGCCTCGCCCGGGGCAAACCACAGCGGCACGAATACCGTCGCCGGCATCGACGCTCGCCGTTCCGTCCAGCGCCGGGCATAGCGGCGGACACTGTCGTAGCCACCCGCATATCCTTCCGACCGCAAGACCTCGAAGACCCGCCTCCAGGTCAGCCGCTCACGGCGAGACTGCTCGGCGTTTGCCGTCAGCAACGCCTCCAACCGCGCCACGAAGGCTCCGAGCTGCGGCAACCCCTGATGCGGCTCCCGCTGATACCGACTCTCGCTACCGCCGGCCGCAATCGCCTTCCGCACCGTCTGCCGCGAAACCTTCAAATCCCCGGCGATCCGCCGGATCCCTTTGCCCTTGACGAAATGTTCCCGGCGTATCCGCCCGATCGTCTCCACCGTCATCATCCCCGGCTCTGCCACCTCCGTTGCAACCGAAGGCAGCACGATGGCGTCAGCAGGGGTGGTCAACATTTGGACGCCGATCCGCCCCCAAGCCGGTCAACTATTCCACGCCGATTTACAGTCTCCCGGTAGATCGGGTCGTGCAGCACGGCGTAGACGTAGGCGAAGATGTCATCCTT
>DASQFY010000092.1:0-3121 GCA_035632895.1 Candidatus Dormiibacterota bacterium | reverse complement strand
ATATGAAGCTCGAACTCGTTGCCGTGCCGGTGACCGATGTCGACCGCGCCAAAGCCTTCTATGTCGACCAGGTCGGGTTCAACGCCGACCACGACTTCAAGGTGACCGATGACCTGCGCTTCGTGCAGCTCACGCCACCCGGCTCGGCCTGCTCGATCGTGATCGGGACCGGGATCACCGAGATGGCGCCAGGCTCGCAGACGGGCCTCCAGGTCGTCGTCGACGATGCCGAGGCGGTCCGCAAGGAGCTCGCCAGCCGCGGCGTGGAGACGACCGAAGTCGACAAGCAGCCCTGGGGCTGGTTCACCTTCTTCAGCGACCCCGACGGCAACCGCTGGGCCTGCCAGCAGATGGTCCCGCAGGAGTAGCTCGCCGACACCCCTTATCTGGGCTGTGACCGTCGACTGGACGTAGGTCGTCGCTTGGCTTCACGTCGCTCCTGGCCGCGCATGATTTCCGCAATCCGTTGGGCGAAGGCCTCGACCTGTGGGTCGTCGAGGTCGAGGGCCAGTGCCCGGCCCGGAGGGGGTTCGGCCTCATCGGGCTCCTTCCATCGCTCGGCCGCAATCCGTTCCAGGCGCACCTTGATGGGCGTGAAGGTGGTGGCCAGGACGAGCGTGGTGAGCACCAGGGGCAAATCGGACGACTCGCCGGTCAGCTCCGCAAAGATCCAATTGAAGAGCCTGATGCCGGCGGTGTAGACGCCCGCGAGGATCGCCGTCAGGGCGCCGTAGACGAAGGTGCGACCGATGATTGTGTCGATCTGGTACAGGTCGTGGCGCAGGATCGCGATCAGGGCTGCAACCGGGATCGAGGTCGCGCCGGTGCAGAAGGCGAGCCAGGTGATGTCGCCAACGGTCGAGCCGCTGGTGAACGCCGATTCGCGCACGAGGATGTACGCGATGCCGATGACGGCAAGCACCGCCACCGCGTAGGTGAACCACTTGAGCTGGAGGCGGCCGATCCGGTCGGCGCGGCGATAGCGGATGACGAGCGACGCGATGGCGGGAAGCAGGAGCAGGACCTGGACTACCAGGACGCCCGCCGCCAGGGCGGCGAATGCATCCCCGAGTGCGCCCGGCACGGCGAATGGGTTGACCACGCCGTAGTTCGGCACCCGCCCGGCGGCGAAGGCGGTAAAGATCACGCCGATCACGCCGAGGGCCGCGGCGACATCGGCCCAGCGGCCCCACGCGTGGGACAGCGGTTTGCCGTCCGGGAAGCGGAGGATAAGCAGGATGAAGAAGTAGGGATAGATCTGGAAGGTGAGGCCGCCGATCCACCCCACGACCTCCGGGATCGGCAGCCTGGGTGGGATCGTCTCGGTTGCGTTCGATACGTACGCCCAGACAAGGTTGCTGGCGCTGTTGATCAGCGCGACCGCGCCGAAGATCCAGCCAACCGGGTTCTCAGGCCGGCGTGTGGCCAGGACGGCGAACACGAACCCGTAACCCAGGGTAATCACCATGCCGCCGATGTAGGCAAGACGGCCCTGGACGACGATCGGCTGGTGACCCGGTTGCGCGGTGAAGCCCAAGACCAGGGCAGCCAGAATCATGGCGGCGCTCAGGATGAGCACGACCCAGATCACCAGCTGGTGCCGGCGCCTGAGCCGATGTGTCGCGGGGAGGGCGTTCGCCGGAGGTCCGGCCATGCTGGCGATGGTACGGCACGACTGGCTGGGTGAGATAAGGGCCAACAGGTTCGTTGGTTGTTGATAGCATTACTGCTCTCAGAATCTGCTACAATGCGGTCGTGAATGCGAAGCGACTACTCCGGTACGCTCGCCGCAGCGCCGGGATGACACAGCGCCAGCTCGCATTGAGCGCGGGAGTTCCGCAGTCTACGGTTGCGAGGATCGAGGTCGGGCGCCTGCAACCGCGGTGGGAGACGATGGCGCGGCTGTTGGATGCAACGGCGTACTCCCTCGAGGTCAGCCGGGCAGGGGAGGGGATCGATCGTTCGCAGTTTCAGGCCCTGCTCGCCATGACGCCGGACCAGCGGCTGGCGATGGCCGTGCGAGACGCTCACGGGTTGAACCGTCTGCTCGAAGCGGCTCACGGGGCTCGAGCGCACGGGTGACAGGCCACGGCCAACCGGCGGCCTTCGATCCGCTGGCGGCCCTCACTGCGCTTGAGCGCCACGGCGTCCGGTACGTCGTGATCGGCGCCATCGCGGGCCGCCTCCTTGGATCGCCGACCGTCACTCGCGACCTGGACATCTGTTACGCGCGGGATGACGCCAACCTTGAGGCGCTTGCATCGGCCCTGGGAGAGCTCCACGCCAGGCTCAGAGGTGTCCGCGAGGATGTGCCCTTCATACTCGATGCCCGGACCCTCCGAGCGGGCGACAGCTTCACCTTCGAGACCGATGCTGGCGACGTCGACATCCTCGGCACCCCGGCCGGCACACACGGGTACGAGGAGCTGATCCGCACGGCCGAAGAGCAGGAACTCGGCGGGCTGACCATCCGGGTCGCCTCGATCGATGCCCTGATTCAGATGAAGCGGGCGGCCGGCCGTCCAAAGGACTTGATCGAGGTGGAGGTCCTCACCGCACTTCGCGATGAGATCGACCGCGGCTTGTAACGATGACCGGCTCCAGCCACCAGGTCTGACTCTCCAGGGCTGCATCGGTCCGGTTGGCGTCCAGGAAGGCGTCGAGCGCGCGTACCAGTCGCCCAATTGCGCGCGTCCTGCGCGGGAACTGGCGCGGTGAGGTGAAGATCAGGCCGTAGTGCCGACGCCCGGTGATGATCGCAGCCCGATGCAGCTCGGCGAAGTCAGCGACGTTCTCTGTCATCAGGGCGCGGTGCTCGAGGGTCGCCTGCGCCAGCAGTCCCGCGTCGGAAAGCCCATGAAGCTCTGTCTGCGTAGCGGCGGCGATGACGTCATGCCGTCGACGGCGGAGCTGGCGAGCGATCTCCGGTGAGAAATGCTCGTCCAGGATGAGCTTCAACCCAGGATCGCACGCTCGCGGCGGGCAGCATCCCGCTCACGAGCAGCCGCTGCCTCCTGGCTCGCGAGCAGGTCGTCGACCTCTCCCGGGTAGGCCGCGTAGTAGCGCACTGCGGCGCGAACCTGGGCCGTCGAACGGTCCAGGTATTTGGCAGCCGACGCCA
>DASQFY010000091.1:0-5440 GCA_035632895.1 Candidatus Dormiibacterota bacterium | reverse complement strand
TCGCCGGCGTTCTCCCAGATGCCATCCCAGGTCGTCTGGGGCTCGACTTCCTCGGTGTTCCACATCAGGAGGTTCGGTCCGCGCCCGTGCGGCACGCCGTACGGGACCCCGTCCAGCGAGTTGTGCGGCTGGAGCTTCAGGCCCTCGAACACGTTGGCGTAGTTCTCCAGCAGCTCGACGTTCACTGGCGCGACGTCGCCGGCAGCCATCAGCCGGTCGGTCGCGTTGCCCGAGACTGAGCCGCCGTCGTACTCGCCCGACTGGAGCAGCTGGACCCCTGCCGCTGAGTCGGCCTGGACCTGCGTGTTGACGATACAGCCGGTCTCCTCCTCGAATGGCGTCACCCAGTCGAACCCGGCGACCGCTCCTTTCTCCGCGTAGCCTGGCCAGATGACGAGGTTCAGCTCGCCCTCGCCCTCACCAAGTTCCTGGAGCCTCCCGCTTGGCCCAGCCGTCCCGCAGGCGGCCAACAGCAGGCCGGCGACGATAGCCAGGACAGGGAACCGTAGTCTCTTCATGGACCTTCCACTCCTTGCGCCCCCTCTCCATCCTGGCTGGCGGCCAGGCTCAACACGTGGTGCCGCTTCCAGATCAGGCGGACCGCGCGGCCCTGTGCGGCGAGCGCCTCCATCGACGAGGTCTGCAGGTTCTGCTGGGTGACGACGAGCTCGCCGCCCAGCTCCAGCGCCACGATATAGCGGGTGTCGGGACCCAGGTAGACGACCTCGCGCACCGTTCCGAGCGCGGAATGCTCGTCGACACCCGGTGTCTCCCCGGGCTCGGCCAGCCGGATCTTTTCGGGTCGCACCGTGTATACGCCGCCGGCACCGATGACCGATCGCGCTGCCTCGCCCTTCAGCAGGTTCGACGTGCCGACGAAGCCTGCGACGAAGGTCGTGGCAGGGTGCTCGTAGATGTCTGCCGGCGTGCCGACCTGCTCGATTCTGCCCATGTTGAACACCGCCAGGCGATCGCTCATGGTGAGCGCCTCCTCCTGGTCGTGCGTGACGTAAATGAAGGTGATCCCAACCTGAGCCTGGATCCGCTTCAGCTCAATCTGCATCTCCTCGCGGAGCTTCAGGTCCAGGGCGCCGAGCGGCTCGTCGAGCAGCAGCACGCGCGGCCGATTCACCAGCGCCCGAGCGAGTGCCACCCGCTGCCGCTGGCCGCCCGAAAGCTGTCCTGGACGCCGCTTCTCGAATCCCTCGAGTCGCACCATCCGCATTACCTCGCGCACGCGTGCGTCGCGCTCGGCTCCGGGAACCTTGCGCACCACCAGCCCGTACGCAACGTTCTGCCCCACCGTCATGTGCGGGAACAACGCGTAGTCCTGGAAGACGGTGTTGACGTCGCGATCGAACGGCGGGACGCCGGTCACGTCGCGACCTTGCAACAGCACCCGACCCTCCGACGGCGTCTCGAAGCCGGCGATCATGCGCAGCGTCGTCGTCTTACCGGAGCCGGACGGGCCGAGCATCGAGAAGAACTCGCCGTCTCCGATCCGCAGGTCGACGCCGGCCACGGCCACGACCTCGCCGTACCGTTTGACTAGGCCCTCGAGGCTGACCGCCGGCACTCGAGCTGAGAGGTCTGGCGCCATCGCCGATGTGGCGCTCGTGCCACTGGTTGCGGGCATCGGTTCGACGGCCACAGAGTCCTCGAGGCGGCTCGCGAGCGCGCCCGCGCCGGCTTGCCCGGCGGCTCAAGGGGGCGCTCCGAGGATTGGCGCACTGTGCGGTTCGGCGCTGTCCGTGTCAAGCCGCTTTCCGCAAGGCGCGCGGCCCGTGGGAAGGCGATTCGTAACGATGGCGGAACCGCGGCGCGGAAACCGCAACGATCCGCCTTGGTAGAGTCCGTGCGATGTTCGACCTCGGGATCCTCTTTGGATTGGGCTCGGCTGCGGCCTGGGGCGCCGGCGATTTCGTGGGCGGCCTGGCGGCCCGTCGTTCCGGCGCCATCGCGGTCGCAGCCGGCGCGACCGTGGTGGGCTTCGCCGTGCTGCTCCTTGTGTTGGCCGTGATACGCCCCGCCCTCCCGCCACCCGAGGTGTTCGTCCTTGGAGGCCTCGCCGGCGTCGCGGGCGGGCTTGGGCTCACGGCCCTGTATCGCGGACTGTCGCTCGGCAGCATGGGCCTGGTCGCCGCGTTGTCCGGGGTTGGGTCGGTGCTGCTGCCGCTGGTGGTTGGCGTCTGGTTCGCGGGCGACGTGATCGGCCAATGGCAGTGGGTGGGGATCGCAGCGGCACTCGCCGCGGGAGCGGCGGCGAGTGGCGCAACACTGCGCGGCGTTAACACCGCCGCCTTGAGCATGGCCCTGGCGGCGGCGATCGGCTTCGGGCTCTGGTATGTCATCCTCGACCGGGCCGCCGAGACGCACGAGCTATGGGCCCTCGTTTCCAGTCGGGGCTCGTCGTCGGTCATCGTGGGCGGGCTGGCGATCGCGCGCGGTGGGGCGCGTGGTTTGCGATCGTCTTGGCGGCTGGTTCTGACTGCGGGGGTGTTGGATCTCGGCGGCAATGGCGGCTTCGTCTTGGCGCGCGGCACGCTGCCGGTCGGCATCGCGGCGGCCCTGTCCGGCCTGTACCCGATCGCCACCATGCTCCTGGCGCGCGGGGTCATCGGCGAGGCGCTGCCGCGACTTGGGATCGTGGCGGTGGCGCTGGCCGTTGCCGGCATCGTGCTCATCTCGTTGGGGTAGGTCGAGCTTCAGGCTGGCCAGCCGCCGCCGGTCGAGACCCCGCGCGTTGACAGCGTCATGTGGGGTGCCCTCCTGACTGTCGTCTGCGTCGCGAAGGCTCGCGACGCCAGGGCGACATGGCAGGAGACTGCCGAGGGCCTTATCGGCCAATTACCAGCGGCTTATCGGGCCCATCAAGACCCGCGACAGAGCAATTCGGGCAACGCGTATCATGGCCGGGCCGCCCTTCCCGCCCAGTTCACGAGCCGCCGTGCAACCCCACCGAGCATGACTTTCGACCGCGTCGCCATCGTCGAGGCGGCCCTCGACGCGTCCCTGGATCAGGCCGCACCCGCCGCCGTCCGCCTGTCAGCCGACGCTCCGCTCCGGCCGGGCAGCGGCCTGACCGCGCGGCGGGCGGTGGAGCTGTTCGAGGACCAGGTCCTGTCGCGCGCGCTGGACGTCGCGGCGCGGGAGCTGAAGAAGACGAACCGCAGCTTCCACACCGTCACCGGCGCCGGCCACGAGAACAACGCCGTCATCGGCGCCCAGCTGCGGATCACGGACCCTGCATTCCTGCACTATCGGTCCGGCGGCTTCATGATGGCCCGCGCCCGTCAGCTGCCTGGCAGCACGCCCGCCTTCGACACGCTGCTTGGCATCGTCGCCAGCGGACAGGACCCGATCGCGCAGGGACGGCACAAGGTGTGGGGAAGCCGCGCCCTGTGGGTGCCGCCGCAGACCTCGACCATCGCCAGCCACCTGCCGAAGGCGATGGGGCTGGCCTTCAGCCTGGCGCGCGCCCGCCGCCTCGGCGTGGAGGGCGAGCTGCCGCACGACGCGATCGTGGCCTGCTCCTTCGGCGACGCGTCGGTGAACCATGCCACCGCCCTGTCGGCGATCAACACGGCGCGCTATGCGGTGCGCATCGGCCTCCCGATGCCAATTCTGTTCGTGTGTGAGGACAACGACGTCGGGATCAGTGTGGCCACCCCATCCGGCTGGGTGGCGGGTACCTTCTCGCGGATGGAGCACCTGCGCTACGACCTGGCCGACGGTGAGCTCGACGAGGTATGGGATGCGGTCGACGAGGCAGTCCGCTACGTCCGCGGATCGCGCAAGCCTGCATTCCTGCACCTGCCCACGGTCCGCCTGTGGGGTCATGCCGGCAGCGACGCCGAGCAGGTGTATCGCTCCCCTACCGAGATCGAGGCAAACGAGGCGCGCGACCCGCTCCTGCGGAATGCGGCGCGCCTGGTTGCCTCCGGCGCCGCCACCGCGCCCGACCTGCTGGCCATGATCCACGACACCCGCGAGCGGGTGCTGGCCGCCGCCGAAGAGGCGACGCGACGTCCGCGCCTGGCCACCACCGAGGAGGTCACCGCCCCGCTGGCTCCGTACCACCCGGATCGGATTGCCCTCAATATCGCGCGACCGGTCGCCGACCCGGCAGCTCGACGCGAGCTCTTCGCCGGCGCGCTGCCCGAGGAGGCCAGCAACCCGAACGCGCGCACTCTTGCCGGCTGCCTGAACGCCGCGCTCGCGGATGAGCTCGCTCGACGCCCGGAGCTGATCCTCTTCGGCGAGGACGTCGGCCGCAAAGGCGGCGTCTACAACGTGACCAACGCCCTGCAGCGGCGCTTCGGCGCGGGCCGGGTCTTCGACACGCTGCTCGACGAGACCTCGATCCTGGGCATCGCCCAGGGAGCGGCGCACATCGGTCTGCTCCCGGTGCCGGAGATCCAGTACCTCGCCTACCTCCACAACGCCCTCGACCAGCTGCGCGGCGAGGCGGCGTCGCTCCAGTTCTTCAGTTCCGGGCAATTTCGCAACCCGATGGTCGTCCGCGTCCCGGGCCTGGCCTACCAGAAGGGGTTCGGAGGGCACTTCCACAACGACAACAGCGTCGGCGCGCTGCGCGACATCCCCGGCCTGTTACTGGCCGTCCCGGCCCGTGGCGACGATGCGGCGCGGATGCTGCGCGGCGCGACCGGCATCGCCGCCGAGGATGGGCGGGTCGTCGTCTTGCTGGAGCCGATCGCCCTCTACCACGAGAAGGACCTCCATGCCGACGGCGACGGCGGCTGGCTGACCGACTACCCGGCGCCTCCCAGCCACCTGCTGCCGGGCGAGGTGGGCATCTACGAGCCCGATGGCGGGGCGACGCCCGACGTCCTGCTCATCAGCTACGCGAACGGGTTGCGCCTCTCGCTGCAGGCGGCGCGGCGGCTGCGCGAGGAACAAGGCGTCGCGGCTCGGGTCCTCGACCTGCGCTGGCTGAACCCCCTCCCCACCGCCGCCTTGCGCGAGCACGCGGGGGCGATCGGGTCGGTGCTGGTCGTCGACGAGTGCCGCCGCACCGGCGGCGGCGTGGCCGATGCGATCGTGGCCGACCTGGCGGAGGCCGGCATCGGTCGCCGGCTGGGATCGGTCCGCGCGATCGACAGCTTCGTGCCGCTGGGGACGGCGACCAGTGCCGTGCTGGTCGGTCTCGATGACGTCATCACCGGGGCGCTGGCCGCCGTCGGCGAGCGCGCCCAGACGTGAACAGTCGAACCGCGCCGCGGGCCGTCATCGTCTGTCCCGGGCGCGGCGCGTACACCGCGGCTGCACTCGGATCGTTGCGCGCCGACCACGCGAAGGTCCAGCGCGCCGAGGAGCTGCGGGCGGGCTATGCGCTGGAGCCACTCCTTGCGCTGGATGGCGCGGAGCGCTTTGAGCCCGCACGTCACCTGCGGCCGGCGAATGCGTCTCCGCTGATCTT
>DASQFY010000090.1:0-1789 GCA_035632895.1 Candidatus Dormiibacterota bacterium | reverse complement strand
CTGCCCAGGCGGCGTTGGCCTGGAAGGCGGCCGAGGGCAGGTGCGCCAACGCCGAGCCTTTCCCGTCGGCGATGACCTGTTCGATCACGGCGTGGCCGCGGTGCTGAGCCTCGGCCTGAAGCATCGTGTACGGGCTGGTGGTGAACACCGCGTGGTGACGCCAGACGTCGAACAGTTCGCCCTGCTCGCCCTGCCGGCCTTGACCGGTGGCGGCCTTGGGGTTCAGCCGTTTGACGCGGCGCACGATGAGGCGGCCGTGGGCGCGCAGCCGTCGCGGTTTGGACGCGAACGCGGTGTAGGCGATCTCGGCGACCTCGGCGTCGGAGACCAGTTCGCCGG
This sequence comes from Candidatus Dormiibacterota bacterium, assembly GCA_035632895.1. GTDB lineage: Bacteria > Chloroflexota > Limnocylindria > QHBO01 > QHBO01 > DASQFY01. Next base: position 1,450 of record DASQFY010000090.1, on the reverse strand, counting down.
TGTCCTCGTCGACGAACGCGTTCGGGTAGTGGATCGGGGTCCACCGGTCGTCGCCGATGGCGGCGATCGCGGTGTCCACGCTCGGGTTGGACCCGGTGGTGAAGGACACGTGGGCGCCGGCCCGGGCGCAGACGGCCACCATGTCGGCGGTGTAGAACTTCGCATCCCCCCGGACCACGACCGTGCCGGTCACGCCGATCTGGCGGACGGTGGCCAGGGTCTCGGCCGTGAACCGGGGGGCGCCACGCACGTCCGCGGACTTGCCCCTACGCATCCGGATCCCGGCGACCACCGGACGCGCCAGCGGGGTGGAGACGACGCCCAGCAGCGGGTGCAGCGTCTTCTTCCCCGCCAGCCGGCCGACCGCAGCGCCCTGCTTGGTGTAGCCGTAGACCTGGCGGTGGGTGGAGTCGATGTCCACGAACACCAACTCCTCGGACCCGGGCAGCAGCGGCACCGCCTTCGCGAGCTCGACCAGCGCCTGCCGGTGCACCGAGTTCAGTTGCTGGACGTGGCCGTGGGTAAACGAGCGCAGGAAGTTCCCCACGGTCGAGGGGGCCCGAACCCCGCCGAACGCGATGTCCATCCCGGCGTGGCGTAGCCGGTCGGTGTCATCGATGCAGTCCGCGCCGGCGACCATCCCGGCCAGCAGCGACATCACCTTCGCCCCGGCGTTCGCGCCGCCGCTGTTCGCCGCACCGACGATCTTCACCCGATCGGTGACCAGAGCCGGTAACCCGACCTTCTCCGCCAACGCGACCACCGGGACCAGGCCGACGTCCGCGACCAGGTTCGCCTCATCGAGGCCACATCGATCGCCGTGGCGGCGTGAGAGGATTGCATCTCGCGGGTGCACCCCGATCTGGTGATCTGGATATCTAGTCAATACCCATCATCCCAGCTCAGAGGGCACCCGCGTCCCCATCACACGCCCATTCCAACAAGTCCGGCCGGTGGATCCGGGTTCAGGTGCTCTTCAGCTTCTTCAACGTGCCGCTGTTCGTTGCGTTTATCATCGGAATGTTCTGGAAACGGGCGACCAGGAGCGCGGGTTTCTGGGGTATCACTGTCGGCACCGGAGCTGCGGTGACGGTGTACGCCGGCTACAAGCTCGATATCTTTTCCTTCCGCAGCGACCTGCACGAGTCGTTCTGGGGCTCGATCATCGCCTTCGCGGCTGGTGCCACGGCGATGGTCGTCGTCTCGCTGCGGGAGCAACCCAAGCCCGATAGCGAGCTGCGTGGCTTGGTCTACGGCATGGAGATCCGCGACATGCACGAGGGCAGGCAGCCGATCTACCGGCGGCCCGTCCCGACGGGGTTGGGAATCGTGGTCATCTCCCTCCTCCTGTACTTCTACGTCGCATCCCTCGCGTAGGGGGAGAGGAGCCCACCATGGCTACATCGTCGGGGCCGGAGTCGGCGGCCGAACGGGGCAAGGCCGTGCGGCT
>DASQFY010000089.1:0-2389 GCA_035632895.1 Candidatus Dormiibacterota bacterium | reverse complement strand
GCCGATCTCGATCAGCCGACGATCGCGCGCGCGGGCGGGAGACATCGGTCTGGCAGAACACTGCCCTGTGCGCTCGCGCAGGCGCGCCTCCAGCCCGAGGGCCAGCGTCGGCAGGCAGAAGACCGCGGCGATCGGCACGTTTCGCAGGGCGACCAGCCCCATGGCGATCCCGACCCACGAGAGCGTGACCAGCCACCCGGGCGTGTTTCGCCCGGCGTTCAGGCCGACCCACGCGATCAGCCCCAGGAAGGCCCAGTGGGCGGGCTCGTGGAAGCTGGGTGACTGCCATTCCTGGATGTTGGCCAGGCCCCAGTCGGAGAGCTCCACGTAGCGGAACGGATAGAGGATCCCAATCGGGCCCGCCGGCGTGAACGCGGACGCCGCCACAGCACCGATGGCGCCGGCCGCCATCCAGCCCTTGGCGGTGGACATCGGTGTCCGGCCCAGGATCGTGAACAGGCAGTAGGTCGCCACCACGCCAAGCCCGATGACGTAGACCCCATGCAGGTTCGCCCACAGCACGAACAATGGAATCAACAAGAGGGCGCGACGCGGCTTGTCCGGCCGCAGCTCGAGCAGGAACCACAGGAGCAGGCTGAGCATCAGCCACGAGACGGCCTGTGGCCGGAGGGTGACATATGGGGTGATGACCAGACCGATGAGCACGGCCGGCAGCGCGAAGGCCAGCGCGCGCACGCCCTGGCGGGCGAGCATGGCCGCCTGGGTGACGATGATGGCCGCCGGAAAAAGCCCGAACACGAAGAGGGCGCCCACCCGTCCGACTCCCTCGACCAGCCAGAACATGAGCAGCTCGGAGAGCCACTCGTGCGGAGTCCACGGCTGGCCGGCCCAGGTGAACGAGAACGGATCGGCGCTCGGGACGCTGCCCGTCTGCGCGATGAGCCGCCCCGCGGTCACGTGCCAGAAGTAGTCCGGATCCTGGACGCCCTTGGTGACGGTGATCCCGACCAGCACGCCGCCGACGGCGAAGGCGATGATCGCCAGGGGAGAGGGCAAGCGGGAGAGCCAGCGTTCCGCCGGCGTGGTCTGGTCCGACATCGCGGGCGAGTCTAGCCGGTGCCGGGACGCACCGGTATGCGACGGAAGTACCTCGCCAGCCCCACCACGATCCCGAGCCAGGCGAGCTGCGCGCCGAACAGCAGCCAGGCCGATGCCTGCGCCTCCAGCGCCGGGCCGACCCAAAGGACGGCATGCAGGCCGATGGCGCCCGCTGCCAGCCGCATGCGCAGATCCGGCACGGCGGCCACCGCGAGCAGCACTCCAACGATTGCCAGGATCGCCTCGTGCTGGTTGGCGTGCGGGATGACGAGCGGCGTCGCCAAGAACGCCGCGGCGGCGCCGAGGCTCCGCGACGATGTCTGGAGCCACACGGCGCAGGCCAGCCCAAGCGTCGCGAGCGAGCCGGCGATGACGAGCCATCCACCCGCCCCAAGCCGCTCGGCGGCGCCGCGCCAGTTGACCATCTCGTCGACATGGACGCCGAGCGCGTCCACGTCGGCCACGCGCAGGAGGTGGGCCGGGTAGTCGAGCAGGGCCTGGGGGGAAACGACGATGGCGCTGAGCAGAATCATCGACAGGAGCACCGCCGCCGCCGTCCCGACGGCGCGCCAATGTCCGCCGAGCAGCTGCCACGCTGCCCAGATGGGCACGAGCGTGGGCTTGAGCGCCGCGAGCCCAAGGAATGCGCCCGAGCGGTATCGCGCCGCCGCGACCGACAGGGCCAGCAGGCCGACGACCAGCAGCGTCGCCTGCCCACGGATGGCACCCATCACCGTCGGCCAGGCGGTCAGGACGAGCACCGGACCAAGGAGACGTCCAGGTCCCGCTCCCGGTGTGAGACGCCAGGCTCCGACCGCCAGGACCACCAGGCCGAGCAGCGTGAAGATCACGAATCCGACGTGGAGCGGCGTGAGCCCCAGGGGGAGGACGAGCGCCGCCAGCCAGGGCGGCGAGTTGTAGGGCAGCGCGCCGCCCTCGAAGGACGGCTCCTCGCCGATGAGCTCGCGCTGGGCGGCCGACTGGCATTCGACCTCGTAGAGGCACGCTCCGTCGCCGGCCAGCACGATCCGGGTTGCCACGTGGTAGGTCATGTAGTCGGAGCGCTCGACCGCGCGGTAATCAGGGTCTGTGAGGATGGCGAACGCCAGGATCAGGGCCGCGGCGGCGGCCAGCAGGGCGTATGCGCCGGCCAGGCGTGTGACCCTCATCGCCGGGCAGGCTAGCACGGGGTCCGGTACTTTCCGGGTGGTGACGGCGCGCACCCCTTGGCTCGTCGACTCCGCCCGATGTCCCTCAGCCAGCCACGCGCCGACCGCGGGATCGCGGCCGCCACAGCCGCGGTCGTGGGCTTCTTCGTGGCCGCCGTCCT
>DASQFY010000088.1:0-3843 GCA_035632895.1 Candidatus Dormiibacterota bacterium | reverse complement strand
GCTTCGTCTCGTTGACCTCGAAGTCGCCGCGCACGATGGCCGTGACGAGCCGCCCGTCACCCGTCACGAAGAACGTTGCCTTGGCGGTCCGCTCCTCGCCGACGCGCAGGAAGGCGGCCAGCGCGGCGATGGTCGGTGCCTCCGGAGTCGCCACCTCCTCGGTCGGCAGCGGGTCCTCGGCAGGCGACTCCGGCTTGCCGACCTGCGCGATCTGCTGGTTCGCTGCGTAGCCGCACGCATCGCACAGGACCAGCGTGTCCTCGCCCTGGTCGTTGAGGGCCATGAACTCGTGGGCCAGGCTGCCGCCCATGACCCCGACGTCGGCGCCCACTGTCACGGTCTCGAGTCCCAGGCGGCGGAAGATGCGCTCGTAGGCCGCGTGGTGCAGCTCGTACGCGCGGTCCAGCCCGGCGTCGTCCGCGTCGAGCGAGTAGGAGTCCTTCATCACGAACTCACGGACTCGGATCAGGCCACCGCGCGAGCGCGGCTCGTCGCGGAACTTCGTCTGGAAGTGGTAGACGATCGCCGGCAGCTGGCGGTAGCTCTTCACCACGTCGCGAAGGAGGTCGGCGACCACCTCCTCGTGGGTAAAGGCCAGCACCAGGTCCCGTCCGGCGCGGTCCTTGAAGCGCATCAGCTCCGGGCCGATCTTGGCGTACCGCCCAGTCTCCTTCCACAGGTCGGCGGGGTGCACGACCGGCATCTCCATCTCCTGCCCGCCGATGGCGTCCATCTCCTCACGGATCACCCCCTCGATCCGCTGCTGGACCCGAAAGCCGAGCGGCAGGAGCGTGTAGATCCCGGAGCCGAGCTGCCGGATGTACCCGGCACGCACCAGGAGGCGGTGGGAGGCCATCTCGGCCTCGGCCGGGTCATCGCGCAGGCTGGTGAAGAAGAGCTTCGAGAGGCGCATCGGGCGTGAAGAATAGCGGCCCGTCAGCCCTCCGGCGCCGGCTTGAGGCCGATGAGGTGCTCCGATGCGCGAAGCTGATGGATGGGCAACACGGCGATCAGCAGCAGTCCGAGGCTGGCGAGCAGCAGCCCATCGATCCCCGCCCAGTCGGCGGCGGCGCCACTGGACAGGGCGCCGATGATCTGCCCCACGCCGAGGAAGACCGAGTAGAGGCCCATGATCGCGCCCCGGTCGGCGGGGTGGCTCTCGGTCACGTCCGCCAGGAAGCCGAGCGCCGCGGGCGTCGCGCCGGCCATCACGAACAGGCCGGCCGCCGCCACCAGCGCGAGCCCCAGCCGCGGCAGGTCACTCCAGGCGGCGGCGTGGTTCAGCACGAAGACGGCCCCGACCATGACGAACGCCCCGGCCAGCCCGACGGCGATGATTGTGGTGCGGCGCAGGGTCCCGAACCTCCCGCCCCAATAGAAAAGGCCGGCGAAGAAGATCACCCCGGCCACGGCGAGGCCGACGCTGACCTGGACCGGCTCGAAGCCTCCCATCAGCAGCTGGCCCTCGAATCGCCCGGACGGCTCGCGCACCAGCTGGAAGACCGACTGTGTGGTCCAGGCGCCCAGTACGGCGTTCAGGGCGATCCAGGTCGGGGCCAGCAGCCAGACCTGCGGCGCCCGCATCAGCTGCCGATAGCGCGCCAGGTCGAAGTGCCGGGGACGGAGCTCGGCGCTGTCGATCGGGCGAGCCTCCGAGCCCGGGTCGGCGGCAGCCGGCGCGTGATGCAGCTCGGCCACGCCGTAGCGGTAGATCAGCAGCGAGCCGAGGTAAATACCGGCGTTCAGGAGGAACGCACCGCGCCCCAGCCCGAGCCCGTTCGGGTCGTAGAGCCAGCCGGCGGCCACGATCCCGGCTCCGATGCCGGCCAGTGTTGCGGCTTCGAAGCGCGAGACGACCCGCCCGCGCAGGGTCTCGTCATGCGCAGTCGCCAGCGCGATGTAGCCCAAGATCGAGGGGATGCTGGCGCCTGCCGCCGCGCCCTCCAGCAAGCGCGTCAGGCCGATCACGGGCAGATTGGTTGTGAATGCGGTCATCACCACCGCCACCGCTCCGAAGACGGGCCCCCACTGCATGACCCGATGCGCCCCCAGCCGATCGGACAGGACGCCGAATCCAGGCGACAGCACCAGCTCCGCGGCGAAGTAGGCGGCCGTCAGCAGGGCAACCACCGAGGAGCTCACCTCGGGCCCGCCATGCGAGGGCAGGTCGGCAAGGTAGTAGACCAGCAGGCCGCCGGTCAGGCCGGTGCTGAAGCGCAGCGAGAAGGTGCCGAGGAGGACGGCGCGGACCGAACGGTTCACGCCGATGGCTCCACCTGATGGACCTGCCGCCAGCGGCGTCGGACCGACGCCGCTGCCAGCGCCAGGCCGTTGATGCCCAGCAGGGCGGCTCCGCCGAGCACCACACGCTCCCGTCCAACGTTGTCAGCGGCATCGCGGGCGACGGTTGCGGCGCGGGCTCCCGCTTCGGCCGCCTCGGCATCTCCGGACTCGAAGGAATCGCGTGCGGCGGCCAGGCCGGCCGCCAGGTCGCTGCCGAGCAGCCCGACCATCTCGAGCGGGCTCGGCTCGTCGTCCAGCTGCGCCGCGGTCAGCGCGATCGCATCCAGGGCCTCGAGCTCCTGCGCCGCCTCGCGGGCAGCCGTCTCCATACCATCCCGACCCTCGAAGGCGGACTGGAGCGCGGTCGGCGGCATCAGGTCGAGGGCATCGGCGCCGCGCTCGATGCGGCTTCGCTGCGCGAGCACCTCGGCTGCGGCGTCCATCTCCCCGACCGCCAGGTCGAAGGCCCAATAGCCCATCTTCGAGCGGATCGACTCCGGTAGGTCCCAGGCGCCGGCGTCGTCCACGGTGTCGCGGTACCGCTGGCGCGCGCTGGCGCGCTCCTCGAGCAGCGGCAGCTCGTCGTCGTTGACCACCCACGTCGCCCACAGGTCGGCGTAGGACGCATCGGTCCGTTCCTCGAGCAGGTCGAGAAGACGCTGCCAGTCGGGTTGGGTGGCCGCCACCGCGATGGTGGGTCGGGTGGCGTGCAGCGGCTGATAGGGTGCCTGCCGCGTGTCTGCCGCCTGCCAGACGGCATGAAGCCCGTCCAGGTCGGTCCTGTCCGCGATCATGCCGGCCAGCTCGTAGCTGGCGGCGTAGGCGAAGTCCTCCACCTCGAGGCTCTCGACGCCGACCCCGCCCCAGTCGTTGAGGGGGATTCGGGCGTTGAGCAGCTCATCGTCGAGCTCGTAGGTGAAGCCGCTGACCCCGATCTCCTCGCCGGCGGTGATCGCGTAGTACTCGGCCCAGGCCTCGTTGATCCAACGATCGCGGAAGAGGTCCCCGTTGAACCAGATGTGGGCCGCTTCATGGAGCGCCACGAAGGCATCAGCGTCGTAGCGCACCTGGATGGAGTTGGTGGTGGGGTTGAAGATGCCAGCGTACTCGCCGAGCCGCGAGGTGGCGGCCTCGGACACGCTCAGCTGGCCGACGACCGGATAGTCGAGCCCGATGAGCGACTGGAGGGCCGGCAGGCCATCGGTCATCAGCTCCGCCGTGCGCTCACCCCAGTCGGGGTCATCCTCCCAGGCACGGATCAGGAGCATGGCCGTCTGCCCACCCACCGCCACGCTCAGCCTGGTCCCCACAAAGGCTCCGGGCCGATCGGCAGAGATGTAGGCAAAGAAGGCGAACGGGTCGCCGGGCTGCGCCGACAGGACCGTGCCGCCGTCGGCGAGCTGGCTGCGGGCCATCTGGTCTCCCTGGACGCTCGACGCATAGCCGGCCGGCAGCTCCACCCGGACGCTGCCTCCCGTCTCGTCCTCGGTGCCGAAGGCCCACACCGGGAACGCGATGACACTGCGCGTGATGCGCACGTCCCGGTTGCCGGCGCCGCCC
>DASQFY010000087.1:0-9099 GCA_035632895.1 Candidatus Dormiibacterota bacterium | reverse complement strand
TCTGGCGCCGCTGTTCGCCGGTGCCTCGATCGTCTACCCGGTCAGCCGCCAGCCGGCGGTCCTGATCCGAACATTCCGCGAGTTCGGAGTGACGATGCTGCTCGTCGTGCCGGCCGGCTTGAAGCTTCTCGACAATGCCATCGAGCGCAAGGTCGACGCCGGCGGCAAGCGCGCCACGTTCGAGCGTCTCCATCGGCTGGCGCGACACCTCCCGCGACCGCTCAAGCGGCTCCTCTTTCGGCCGGTGCTGGCCGGCTTCGGCGGCAAGTTCCGGACCCTGGCGATCGGAGCGGCCGCGCTCGAGATCGGCCTCGCCACGCGCTGGCAGAACATGGGCTTCGACGTGCTGCAGGGCTACGGCGCCACCGAGCTGTCACCGGTCGTCAGCTTCACCCATCCGAAACGAAACAGGCTCGGGACGGTGGGCGAGCCGATCCCGGGAGTGGAGGTCCGGATCGGCGACGACGGCGAGGTGCTGGTGCGCGGCGCGAATGTGTTCGCCGGCTACTGGGAGGATCCGCAGGCGACCGCAGCCGTACTGGACGGCGACGGGTTCTACCACACCGGCGACATCGGCGAGCTGGACGCGGACGGTTTCCTGACGTTACGAGGCCGGAAGAAGGACATGCTCGCCATGCCGGATGGAACCAAGGTCTACCCCGAGGACATCGAGGCGGTGCTGACCCACGACGAACGCGTGCGAGACGCCGCGGTCGTTGGCTGGCAGCCGCCCGGCTCAGACCTCAAGGTGCATGCCGCCTTCCTCCTCGACGACACATCACTGGCCGATGCGATCGTGCACGACGCCAATTCGCGGCTCGGCGCCCATCAGCAGATTCGCAGCCACTCGATCTGGCCGGAGGACGACTTCCCGCGCACGCCCACGCTCAAGATCAAGAAGCGCGTCGTCCTGCAGCGCCTGACCGATGACCTGGCCGGCACCCTCCCCGCAGCCGCCGTCGCGGCCGGCGGATCCGAGAGGCCGCCGGCGGCAGGGACTCCGGCTACCGTCGCATCGCTGGTCGCCTCGGTGGCGGGTGTGGGACTCGCAGCGGCGTCGCCCGACGCGACCCTGTCCACCGACCTGAACATGGACTCGTTGGCCCGCGTCGAGCTGCTGGGCGTGATCGAAGAGGAGCTGGGCGCCTTCGTCGACGACGGCGAGCTGGACCCCGACACCACCGTCGGCCAGCTGACCACCATGGTCGAGAAGGCGCGCGACGCCAAGCGCGAAACCGGCATCTTCGGTTGGCCGTTGAGCCCCCTGGTGCGGGCGGTCGGCATCGGCTTCCAGACGCTGTTCATGGTCCCCGTCTTCGCGCTGATCTACCGAGTCCGCGTCACCGGCCTCGAGCACCTGCGCGGCCTTGAAGGGCCGGTCCTGTTCACGCCGAACCACCACCTGCACAACGACGTGGGCATCATCCTGACCCGCTTCCCGCTCGGCTGGCGCTGGCAGCTCTCGACGGCGGCCGCGGCCGATGACATCTTCGGCAACCCGATCCGCGGTTTCGCTTCGGCGGTGATCGGCAACGCCTTTCCGCTGGCGCGTGAGGGCGCCGTCCGACGGAGCCTGGAGCTGCTCGGCGCGCGGCTCGACCGCGGCTTCAGCATCCTCATCTTCCCCGAGGGCAAGCTGACCGTCGGCGGGCCGCTGCAACCGTTCAAGACCGGGACCGGCCTGGTTGCCGTCGAGGGAGCCACCCCGGTGGTCCCGATGAGGCTGAAGATCAACCGCATGTCGCGACTCGACCTGCGCCGCGGCGAGCGCCAAAACGGCGACGCGGCCTCGGACGGCAACGGGAAGCGGTCCAGCCATCCGTGGCGTGGCGAGGTGGAGCTCGTCTTCGGCGACCCGATCCACTTCGCCTGGGGCACCGACCACGAGGCCGCCACCGAGCGGATCGAGAAGGCGGTGGCGGCGCTCTAGCGCCGAGCGATTGCCAGGGTTATGCTCGCGATTCACCATCAGGAGACGCCGAGTGGCCCGCGACGAGAAGCTCGACCTGCTGCACCGGATCCCGCTCTTCAACTCCTTCGGCCGCAACCGGATCGCGCGCCTGGGGACGCTGGCCGAGGAGCTCGACGTGCCGTCCGGCAAGGTGCTCATGCGCCAGGGCGAGGACGGCGGCGACCTGATGGTCGTGGTGCGTGGTCGCGTGGCGATTGAGCGCGACGGCAACCGCCTCAACACGTTGGGGCCCGGCGACTTCTTCGGTGAGATCGCGCTGGTGGCCCACGGGCCGCGAACGGCGACCGCCACAACCGAGGAGCCGACCACCCTGCTGGTCGTCAACCATCGGGACTTCCATTCGCTCATGGAGGAGTTCCCGGAGGTCGCGGTCCAGGTCATCAACACCCTCGCCCATCGGGTCCGTCGCCTGGATCCCGACGCCTGCAACTAGGCTCGCCGCGCTAACATGCGGCTTCCGGCGGGAGTAGCTCAGCTGGTAGAGCGCCACCTTCCCAAGGTGGATGTCGCGAGTTCGAGTCTCGTCTCCCGCTCCAACTCCAACGCCAGGACCGTGATGGGCCGATCGAGTCGATTCGCGCTTGCAATCGCCGTGCTGCTGGCAGGCTGTGCATCCCCGAGCGTCTCGCCCCCGGCCAGCTCGGCGCCAACGGCGACGGCCGCGCCCACGATCGTTGAGAGTTCCGCCCCGACGGCAACTCCGACCGTCCCCGCCTGGCGGGAGCTCACCCCAAGCGGTGATGCTCCATTCGCCCGCGAGGATCACACGTGGACCCTCACGCCGGACGGTGAAACCGCCTACCTCTTCGGCGGCCGCGGGTCGAACGGTGGCCCACTCGGCGACCTGTGGGCGTACGACCTGTCGGCCAACGGCTGGACACCGGTCACCGAGGATGGTCCGCCGGCTCGTTTCGGTCATAACGCGGCCTGGGTCGACGGCGTTGGGCTGGTGCTCTTCGCGGGTCAGGCTGGAGCCACCTTCTACAACGACCTGTGGGCCTTCGATCCTGCTGCGGCAAGCTGGCAGCAGCTGCCCGCGGGCGGCGCCGTCCCAGTCCCGCGCTACGGCAGCTGCGCCGCCATCGGTCCCGACGGACGCCTATGGATCAGCCACGGTTTTACCCAGGAAGGGCAGCGGTTCGCCGACACCCGCGCCTACGACTTCTCCATCGACACCTGGACCGATGAGACGCCAACCGCTGGGGCTCCGATCGAGCGCTGTCTGCACGCCTGCTGGTGGACCGATGACGATGCGTTTGCGCTCTACGCTGGCCAGACGACCGGCACCAACTCCCTGGACGACCTGTGGAGGCTGACCGTCGGCGAGCGACCGGGGACGAACACCTGGACGGAGTTGGCTCCTGATGGAGAGTCGCCCCCGGCTCGAAACCTGTACGCCGCCGCGCGCTTTGCCGCGGGCACGGTCATTGTCGGCGGTCAGGCGCTCGACGGGAGTGCGCTGGCCGACAGCTGGTACCTCGCCGACGACGGAAGCGCCCGTCCGCTCGCGATCGAGGGGACTTCGCCACCCCCACGCTGGGCCGCAGAGCTGGTGAGCCACCAGGAGGGCGGCCGCCTCCTGCTGTTCGGCGGGCGAGACACGGATGGCGCCCGCAACGACGTGTGGGAACTTGCCGTCGGAGGGAGCACGATCCCCTAGCCCTCGTCCTCGTAGCGTCGGCGGTGGTCGGCAACTGCCAGGACTCAGACCGGTTGTCCGGCGGGTCCCGGTCTTGCTACGATGTTCCGCCGCAAGCGCTCTGCGGGCGCGCAAGCCCATTTCCCGCTGCGCCCGCGTTCCGAACCCGCATTCAGGAGATCGCGACACGCGATGAGCACGCTCACGGAGCGACCTGCCACGAACTCACCCATGGGTCCGAAGGGTCGCCGCCTGCCGGCGGCGAAATCGGTCCGCTACAACCCGAAACCTGAGGACCTCCAGGAGCTGACGAGCCGAATGCCGCCGGCAAAGCGGACCAGCTTCGGTAACTACAACGTCCAGACCCGCGCGGTGAGCCGCTCCGCGGGTTCGACCTTCCTGGTGACCGATGATCCGGCCGAGACGACCGGTAAGGCCATGCCGCGGGCCGAGGGCGCCCGAGTGGCCGCGCTCCAGGACGCCCACGTCGCGCGCACCGACATGCTGGTGATCGACGGCTACATCGGCAACGAGCCGGAGCATCGGTCTCGCGTACGCCTCTACATCGAGGAGGCGAACGCCAATATCGCCGGGATGCAGCGCCAGCTCTACTTCCCGCCGGACGCGCCGGCCGACGAGTGGGACCCGGAGTTGAGCCTCATCTATACCCCCAACCTGCCGATGCCGGGCTACCCCGACGACCGCCTGATCGCCGTTGACCTCGAAGCCGGGGTGACCCGGATCATGAACTCGGACTACTTCGGCGAGAGCAAGAAGGGCGGCCTGCGGATGTGGAACGCCCTCGTCTACGCCCGTGGCGGATTGGCCATGCATGCCGGCTGCAAAGTCGTGCCGACCGATGCCGGCGAGAAGACGATGCTGATCATCGGCCTCTCAGGAACCGGCAAGACGACGACCACCTTTACCAGGCAGAACAACAGCCAGCCGGTGCAGGACGACTTTATCGGTCTCTTCAAGGGCGGCAAGGTGGTCGGCACCGAGAACGGCTGCTTCGCCAAGACGTTCGGGCTCGACCCGCGGCACGAGCCCGCGATCCACGGCGCCGTGACCAAGCCAGATGCCTACCTCGAGAACGTGTCGCAGAAGGAAGACGGAGGCCCGGTCGACTTCTTCGACACGTCGTACACCCAGAACGGGCGCGCCACCTTCCCGATGGCGGCGCTCGGCATCTGGCGCGACCCACGCGAGATCGGCCCGGTCAGCCACCTGCTGATCCTCAACCGCAACGACAACATCATCCCGGCCGTCGCCAGGCTCACCAGGGAACAGGCGGCGGCCTATTTCATGCTCGGCGAGACGCAGGGCACGAGCGCCGGCGGCAAGGCGGAGGAGGGCCGCGCGCTGCGGGTGCCAGGCACCAACCCGTTCTACCCCCACCGCGACGAGCAGCAGGCGAACCGATTCCTGGATCTGGTGGCGACGCACGCGATCGAGGTCTTCCTGCTGAACACCGGCCGGGTGGGCGGCGGACCGGACGAGAGCGAGTCGAAGAAGGTCGAGATCGAGCACTCCGGGGCGATCGTGGAGGCCATCGCCGAGGGGACGATCACCTGGGAGCGCGACCCGGACTTCGGCTACGAGGTCGCCGCGTCACTGCCGGGCCTGGATGACGTGGAGCTGCTCCAGCCGCGGCGCCTCTACGAGCGCACCGGCCGCGCCGATGACTACGCAGCCTGGGTCGCGCGCCTGAAGCGCGAGCGGGTCGAGTTCCTCGAGGGTTACCCGGGCCTCGCCCCGGAGATCGTGGAGGCGATCAGCTAGCTCGCGACGGCGTTTCGGAGCGCGGTCACCGCGTAGGCAGTCATCGCATCCCTGAATCCCTTCAGCTCCAGGTCCGGGACCGGATCGGCCTCGACCTGTTCCTCGATCACCGCCAGAACGCGCTGGCTGACCAGGATCTGGCCCGCCGTGGCGGCACCTGATAGCCGAGAGGCCAGGATCACGGCGTTGCCGACCGCTCCGTAGTCGTATCGGCCTTCGAACCCAATGCGCCCGAGCGTGGCGAATCCTGTGGCGATCCCGATCCCCAGGCCAAGCTCATAGCCGCGCTTGCGCCATGCCGTCGACAGGGTGCCGAACCGCTCGCGCATCTCGCAGGCGGTGCGGACCGCTGCGAGCTGGTGGTCGACCACCGGCTTGGGGTCGTTGAAGAAGACCATGAGCCCGTCTCCGGCGAAATGCTCAACCGTCCCGCCGTTCGCCACGGCCAGCTCCCCTACGGCGGTGTGGTACTGGCGCAGCACCCCGAGCACCTCCTCAGGCTCTGCCTGCTCGGCGAACGCGGTGAATCCGCGCAGGTCCGCAAAGAGCGCAGTGATCTCACGGCGGTGGCCGGCCAGCAGCTGCTCCCCCTCGGCGCTTGAGAGCAGCTCAGCCGCCTGTGGCGCGTAGCGGGCCAGCTCGGTGCGCTGGCGGTCGATCGTCTCGAAGAGGCGGACATTCTCGATGGCAAGCACCGCCTGGTCCGCGAAGGTCGACAGCAGACCGATCTCCGTCGCCGTGAATTCCTGCACCTGCCCGCGCCACACGGAGAGGACGCCGATGGGCTCCCCATTGCGGAGCAGAGGAATGGCGAGGAGAGTTCGAAAGCCGATCACGCGCTGGGCGTCCGTCAGGCGGTATTCCGAGTCGGCCAGCACGTCGAGGATCTGCACCGGTCCACGCTCGAGCAGGGCGCGGCCCATGGCCGAGCCTCGCTCGGGCCGGAACGCGATGTTCGAGATGATCTCCCGGAACTCGACCGGCACGTCCGAGCTGAAGGCCCGTGCGCGGAACTCGCCCCCGACTTCGCGCAGGATATTGCCCTGCTCGGCATGGGTCAGCCGCACGGCGCTGTCGAGCACGGTCTGCAGCACGGCGTCCAGCTCGAAGGTCGATCGACTGATCGATTGCAGGACCTGACCGACTGCCGTTTCGCGCTCCAGCGCGTCATGCATGTCGCCCAGCAGTCGACCAAGCCGTATTGCAATCGCCGCCTGGTCGGCGAACAGGCTCACCAGCTCGATTTCCGCATCGGAGAAGGGCAGGACCTCGGTGCGTCCCAGCCCGAAGGCACCGATCAGCTCTCCGTCGGTGCGGATCGGAACCCCCAGGAGGGTGCGGAAGCCACCGACGGTGTACGCCCCACCTCGGTACTCCGCTTCGGCTTCGGTGTCGGCGATTTGAACCGCTTCGCCGGCGAGGGCCACCCGACCCACGATAGATCCGCGGTCGATGGGTTCGGGGTGCGATCGTTCGTAGTCCCAGTGCTCAGGTCGCCCCCCGCTGGCGGCGGCGAAATGGAAGAGATCCCCCTCGCGCAGGAAGACGAACCCGACTTCGGCGCGGCACAGCGCGGCCGCCTCCGCGGCGATCCGGTCCAAGATCGGCTGAAGCGCGAACCCTTCGCCGGTGACCGCGCCGAGCACACGCCCGACGGCGGCCAGCGCGTCGCGCTCGGAGGCCGGGGCCCCCGCTTCAGCCATCGGTTTCGAGCGTGGCCTCGACGGACAGCGACACGTTCCCGGCAAGCGCGCGCGAGATCGGACAGCCGTCCTTCGTCTTGGCCGCCACCTCGTCGAAGGACGCGGCGGTGGCACCCGGGGCGGTCCCGAGCACGATCAGGCGCGACGAGACGACCGTCCAGCCTGCCTCCAGCTTGTCGAAGGTCACCTCCGCCTCGACATGCAGGTGTTCGGGCGGCGTCCCGGCGCGGACGAGGTCGGCGGCGAAGGCCATGGCGAAGCAGGACGCGTGGGCCGCGGCGAGCAGCTCCTCGGGCGATGTGCGACCCTCCGGCGCCTCGGTGCGGCTGCCCCACGAGATCGGCAGGTCGCGGAACGTGTCGCTCGAGCCGGCGCTGGTCGTGCCGCTCCCGCTCATGAGGTCGCCCTGCCAGCTGGCGGTGGCGGTTCGGACGGCGGCCATGGGATCAGTCCTCCTTGTATCCTGCGGGGCGGTACGAGCCTAGCCTAGAAGGACCGATGTCGAACGGCCAGCCGCCCATCCCCCATCCCACGCCGGTCATTCACGCCGAGCGCGTCTACCTGCGTCCCGCCGAGCGAGCCGACCTCGAGACGTTCGTGCGCTGGTTCTCCGATGCGGAGGTCACCCGCTATCTCATGGCGCGCGCGCCGTTCAGCGCGGCGATGGAGCAGCGCTGGTTCGACCAGATGGTCGAAAGGCAGGGCAAGACCGACTACCACTTCGTCATCTGCCTGATCGAGGACGGCCGTCCGATTGGCACGGTCGGCCTTCACGAGCTGGATCTTGAGAACGGAAACGCGGCGTTCGGCATCAGCATCGGCGAGAAGGCAGAGTGGAACAAGGGCTACGGGACCGAGACGCTGCAGGCGATCTGCGACTTCGGGTTCGGGAAGCTGCGGCTGGAGCGCATCTGGCTCGAGGTCTACGCCCCGAACAAGGCCGGCCAGCGCGCATATGAGAAGGCCGGCTTCGTCCTGGAGGGCACGCTGCGCAACGCCCACTTCTCGGAAGGCCAGCACATGGACGTGCTGCTGATGGCGCTCCTGCGCGACGAATGGCTCGCACAGCCGCGTCCCAAGAGCTGGGAACGCGCCTTCTGAGCCGGGTCCTCGCGATCCTCTACGATGCGGAGCGTGTTCGAGCTGCGCCGCGACCCCGTCACCGGCTGGTGGTCGGCCATCGTCACGGACCGCACCTTCGAGCACGCCTCGTTCGCGATCGAGGCAACGCCGGTGGAGGGCACCCACTGCCGCCACTGCGACGAGGACCCCGCCACCGAGGCTGATGCGGCCGATGACGCGACCGTCCGACGCGTCACCCTGCGTCCGGACGCCTTCCACCGGATCGACTCCAGCAAGGAGACCGCCGCACAGCTCTCCCTCTCGGAGGTCGAGTCATCGTCGGGGTCGTGGGAGATCCTGGTTGCTCCGCGTGGCCACCATGAGCGCATGGCCGACGCGCCGCCGCGGCTGGCCCTGAACCTGCTGCGCGCCCTGCGGGACACGATGCGCGAGCTCGCCGCCGACGCCGATCCGCCCGACGACCCGCGCTACATCCAGGCCGTGCAGAGCTACGGCCGCCAGGCCGGGTCGCGGAGCCAGCATCTCAACCTGGAGCTGTATGCCATCCCGCAGCTGCCGCACTGGATCGCCGAGGAGATCGGCGGTGGCGCGCGCCACCAGATCAAGACTCGGACCTGTGTCTGGTGCGGCCTCGCCCGGGCGGAAGAAGAGTCCGGCGAGCGGCTGGTGCTGGCGGAGGAGCGCTTCGTGGTCTTCGCCCCGGCCGCCAGCCGATCAGCCTTCGAATTGATGATTGTGCCGCGCGCCCACGCCGCCGACTTCACTGCCCTCGACGATGACGACCTTGCCGCCACCGCTGCCACGCTGCAGCGCACGCTCGGGGCGCTGGAGGCGCTCGGCGACCCGCCGTACAACCTCTTCCTGCACACCGCCCCCGCCGGCGAACGGCTGGACCAGACCTTCCACTGGCACTGGGAGCT
>DASQFY010000086.1:0-18020 GCA_035632895.1 Candidatus Dormiibacterota bacterium | reverse complement strand
CCGCTGCCGTACCTCATCAGCTTCGGGATCCTGCCGCTCTGGGTGGCCGCCGGCGTCGGGCAGCCCCTCGAGCGCGTGCTGCCTGCGGTTCCGCTTGCCGCTCCGTTCGCCGCCGCCGCGCACCTTGCCAATACGCTGCGTGACTGGCAGGCCGACGCGGCCACGGGCTCTCGGAACCTGGCCCAGGTTTTGGGACGGCGCCGCGCCAACCGGCTCGCCCTGGGCCTGACGCTGGCGGTGGGTCTGGGGGTCGGGCTGGCCCTCCTGCTCGGCGGCGGGCGATGGCCCTCCCTGGCGCTCGGGGCGGCGGGGCTCGGCGCGGTGGCACTCGGCGCCGGCGGCGAGCGGCGCCTGTGGTCCGGGATGCTGCTGGCCGGGGTGGCCTGGACCGCGGCCTGGGGGCTCAGTACCGGCTAGCGAGCCTAGACGGCGTCCTCGATCTCGAGGTCATCCTCGTCGCTCTCCTCGGTCAGCTTCAGCCACACGAAGAGGCCGGCCAGGATGGTGAGCGGGATGACGATCATGGCGGCGAGGAGCGCGCCGATGCTGATGAATAGGACCTTCAATGCCTTCATTCCGAGGCCTCCGCTGATGTCGCGGGCGCCGGCTTCGCCGGGGCGCCGTTACGCTGCTGTGGTGCGGCCCCGATCATAGCCAGAATCTCTTCTTTCGTGAACTCGGCCAATCGATGGCCGATCACGCCCGCCGATCCGGCGTGCAGCAGGCGAAGGACGAAGGAGCCGTCTTGCTCGAACAGGAATACGTCACGGGCCTTCTCCTGGTCGACATAGGCGCCGACGACCCGCATCGCCTGCTCGTAGTAGTTCGTCGGCTCGGCGTGCGGGAACTTCTCGTCGGAGGTGCCGCGGTGCGCCTCGGCCTCGTCCATGAGCTGCGCGATCTGGTCATCCAGGAGCTCGTACGTGCGCTTGGCCAGCGAACCGAAGGAGTCGGAGTCCAATCCCTGCGGCGAGAGCGCGAGGCCCTGGAGCAGGAACCCCTCGTCGAGCTCCAGGAGGAGAAGCTCCTTCAGCTGCTCACGGTCGGCGAAGGCGCCAACCGCACGAAGCACCTCTTCCCAGTCCTGGCGCGGGCTTCCGTCGTAGATCCGCATGAACCCTCCTGCTCCCCGGCTGCGGCCGTGCCATCGCGCAGGATACTCCGATCCCCTCCGCGATCGTTACGGAGACATGCCTCGCCGCAGCCGCGCGTCGGCTACCGCCACGCGGGCGGCCATGCGCGCGTTGTTCACGATCAGGCCGACATTGGCCGCCAACGCGCGGCCGCCGGAGGCGCCAGCGATGTGGGCGAGGATGAACGGGGTGACCGCGGCACCGCGAACGGCGGTCGCGGCGGCGGCGGCCACCGCCTCGGCGATCCAGGTCTCGACCTCGCCGGCGTCGAGCGCCAGCTCGACGGGCGGTGGCTGCACCAGCAGCAGGCCGGCGGCCCCAGGCAGGCCGAGGTGCGCGGCGACGGCGGCCGCGGCCTGCTGCGGCGTGTCGACCCGATGGGCGAGCGTCAGGCCCGAGGAGGTGGCGTAGAAGGCCGGCAGCTCGTCGACGCCGATCCCCACCACCGGCACTCGCCGCGTCTCGAGCAGCTCCAGCGTGGCGGCAAGGTCGAGGATCGACTTGGCACCGGAGCAGACGACCGCCACCGGTGTCGCCGCCAGCTCATCGATGTCAGAGGAGACGTCGAAGCTGCGCGCCGCGCCGCGGTGCACGCCACCGATCCCGCCGGTTGCCATCAGCCGCACCCCGGCCAGGTGCGCGATCCGAATGGTGGCCGAGACGGTGGTCGAGGCCAGCCGGCGGGCGGCGATCAGCGGGCCGAGGTCTCGCGAGCCGGCCTTGACCGGGGCGGCTACGGGGTCTGCGAGGCGCTCGATGACCGCTGCCGCGGCGCCGAGCAGCAGCCACCCGTCCTCGATCGCCGTGGTCGCCGGCACGGCACCCTCAGCGCGCACCGCCTGCTCGGCGGCGTTGGCTGTCTCGAGGTTTTGCGGCGCCGGCAGCCCGTGTGCGATCAGGCTCGACTCGAGCGCCACCACCGCCTGGCCGCTGTCGAGCGCGGCCCACACCTCGTCGCTGATTCGCAGCGGGACCGAGCCGGCAGAGCTCATGCCGCCGGCCTTCGCTCGCCGGCCACCCGGCCCTGCGCGCCGGCGACCCGCGCCACCCGGCCCCCGAGACGTCCGCCGTCGGCCATTGCGCTGCGCAGCTGGCCCGGGCGCGGCGGCCAAGGACCGGCGGCAAGCCTGGCGATCACCGCCGCCGCATACGCATCGCCGGCGCCGGTCGCGTCCACGATCGGGCCCTGCACCGCGGCCGGCGGCACGGTCAGCAGCCGGTCGCGCACCATCGCCGCGGAGCCGCCGGCGCCGGCAGTGACGATCACGACGTCCGCCACATCGGCCAGGGCCGCGGCCGCGGCCTGCGCCCGGCGCGTCCGTCGCCCGAGCAATGCCGCCGCCTCATCCAGACTGAGAAGGCAGAGCTGAGGCGCGGCCAATCGGAGCCGCGTCCGAAAACGCGCCATCCGGGCGGGCTCGTGCGGCAGCGACCCACCACCCAAGCTCAGACGCATTCCCGGCAGCCGCCTCGCCAGGGCGCGAGCCAGCCCGTCGCCGGACGCGTCGTCGAGCAGGGCATAGCCGGAGACGTGTACCCATCCGGCGCGCGCGAGCGCGGCACGGGCGAAACCGCGGAGCGATTGACGATCAGAGAGCATGGTGCGTTCGCCGTTGCGGTCGAGCAGCACCGCAACCGTCGCACTTCGGCCCGCGCGCAGGGCCGAGACCTCAACGCCGTCGCGCATCAGCGCCTCGCGAAGCAGACGGCCCGCCGGGTCGTCGGCCAGCGGCGCCACCAGGCGGACATCACGGCCTAGACGCGCCAGCCGGACGGCGACGTTCGCCGCCTGGCCGCCCGGCCCAAGTCGAATGACGGCCGGCGTGTCGCCGCCGCGCTGGCGGCGATGGGCGGGCGTGACCGTGATGTCGAGCGTGCAGTCCCCCACCACCACGAATCGCATGCGTCCCAGCTCAGGAGGCCGGTGCCGGCGGGGCCCTCACCATGGCCTCCGCGTGGCGTAGCCCTCATCGGTCCCGTGCCAGTACGCGACGGCGGCATCGGCCAATCGCCAGCAGAGCCAGACCGGCTGCCCATCGCGCTCACCCGGAAAGTCGACCAGCCCCATGTCCGTGTCGCGCAGCTGGACCCCAAGCTCCTCGAGGTGCGCGATCAGAATCCGCATACCCTCCCCAATCCCCGCCACCTCGGCCTCGCTGCGGGTCGCGTCGGCGGCGGCCTCGGGACCGCCGTTTGAGTCCAGTCGGCGGTGCATGTCGGCGTGCGCGGCGTCCAGGCGACGCTGCTCCACGGCCAGCTGAAGGAGCACGGCCCGGACCTCCGGAACGAGTGCGTTCGCCTCGTCGATCGTGTATCGGCGGCGCGGCGCGGCCATCGTCGCCGATGGTAGCAGGGCACCGTGGCGGCGCCTCGGCGACCCCTTGCGCCTACTCGGCACTCTGTTAGGATCGGGCCGCTTCGGCTGAGCCGGCCTGCTCCGCACCGCGACGGCGCCGCTCACAGACGCGAAGGACGTCCGCCATCACCGATGGCCGATGAGACTCGCCGCCGTCGCGGCACCAATGACGAGAACCCACCGTCGGGCCGCGATCCCTACACCGAGTTTCACGAATTCGACCTCCCGGCGTACGTCGGGCTGCCGAGCTTCCAGAAGCTCCCATGGCTGCCGGATGACGCGGCGCTGGCCGCTCGGCGGCCTGACGTCGCGATCGTGGGTGCGCCGTTCGACGACGCCGTCAGCCATCGACCCGGCTGCCGCTTCGGGCCACGGGCCATCCGGGCCGCTTCGTACCACGCCGGATCGGTCAACTCCCTGCAGCTCGGGATCGAGCCGTTCGAGTGGCTCGACGTGGTCGACGCCGGAGACGCGCCGATCGTGCCCGCCAACCTGGAGCGCGGGCACGAGGTCATCCGACGCAAGGTGCGGGCCGTGACCCAGGCCGGTGCGCTCCCGATCGTGCTCGGCGGCGACCACTCGATCACCTATCCCTCGGCGTCGGCGGTGGCGGAGGCCGTCGCGCCACGACGCCTGGGCGTGGTGCATTTCGACGCCCACCCCGACGCGGCCGCGACGACCTGGGGCGTGCTCAGGTCGCACGGGACCCCGATGCGGCGGCTCATCGAATCGGGGGCGGTCGCCGGCCGAAACTTCGTCCAGATCGGCCTGCGCGGCTACTGGCCGCCGCCGGACACGCTCGAATGGATGCGCGCGCATGAGCTCCGCTCCCATTTCATGACCGAGATCGAGGAGCGCGGAGCCGAGGCGGTGGTGACGGACGCGATCGCGGAGGCGCTCGACGGGCCGGAGCTGATCTACCTCTCGGTAGACATCGACGTGCTCGATCCCGGGATGGCGCCGGGCACCGGCACACCGGAGCCGGGCGGCCTGCTCACCCGCGAGCTGCTGCGCGCCATCCGCCAGGTCGTGCGGGCGGTGGAGCTGGCGGGCATGGACGTGGTCGAGGTTGCCCCCGCGTACGACGTTTCGGAGGTGACCGCCATGGCGGCGCACCGCTGCGTTCTTGAAGCGATCAGCACTCTGGCCGTGCGGCGGCGCGACGCCGGCGGGGACCCGCGGCCGACTCAACTGGGCGAGCGCTAGCCCTCGACCCTGAACTCGGCGCTGTCGGCAAAGTCACCGTTGCGCCGCACGACCAGCACGTACTCGCCCGAATCCAGATCCCGATAGGCGGCCCCGATCAGGTAGCCACTGCACGTGTTCGGGCAGTCGAGGACCTCGCCCAGCGTGATCTCCTGCTGGTCGATCGTCTCGTCGGCAGTGCGCAGGCCGAGGGTGAACTCGTCCGAGCCGAGCGCATCGTCGAAGCCGATCCAGACCCAGGTGTCACCGTCCACAGTGCTGCCGTCCTCGTCGCAGCCGTCGAATGACATGTCGCGGGTGGCGCATGGCTGCACGGTGATCACGGCGCCATCGGGGAACGTTACCGGTCCATCGATCGGCTCGGGGGTGGCGCTGGCGCCCGCGGAGGCAGACTCGGCGGCTGACTCGACCGGAGTCGGCTGCGGCGTGGCGCTGGAGGCTGCCGCCGTCGGCGTCGGCGTTGCCTGGCCCACCTCGTCGGGCCCGCCGAGGACGCCGGCCAGCACGGCGCCAACCGCAAGTGCCAGGGCGCAGAGCGCAACGAATCCGATGACCGGGAGGGCCCCACCGCCGCGGCTGCCACCGTCCCTGCGCTGCGAATAGGCGTACGGATACGCCTCCTCGGGCTCGTAGCCCGGCTCCGCGTCGTCGGGCTGGTAGTCGCGCGCGGCGTACTGGGGCGCGGCGTACTGGGGCTCGGCGTACGGCGGCTCGGCGTACGGCGGCTCGGGCGTACGCGGTCCGTACGCCTCCGGCGGTGGTTCCCCCGGCGGCACGTACGGAGGTGGCGCCGCAGGTTCGACATCGAAGTCAGGCGGCGTGTTGTCGATGTGCCGCGCAGCGTCGGGCAGCCCCGCCTCGCGGGCGGCCAGCGCATCCTCGGGCTCGGGCTGGAACGGAACGTAGCCGCCGACTTCGGACGGATCGTCGACCGGCACGCCGCGCCGGAACCCGGCATCGCCGGGCCGCCGGCCTCGGATCCGCTCCTCGAGCTCGTCACGGTCCATCCCACGCGGGCGAACGAGGGCCGAGGCGGGGATCGGCGAGCCGCATTGTGTGCAGAAGGCGGCCGGAGGCGTCGATCGGAGGCAGGTCGGGCAGCGAATCTGGCCCGGCTTCGTGGTCGACATCACGGCGCATTGTGCACGGCATGCCCATCGTGCGCCACCCAGGCGCCGATTCAGCGCGCGTCAGGCTCCCGGGCGCTTCCATTCGCTGCCGTCCACGAAGCGCTCCCGCTTCCAGATCGGCAACCGCTCCTTGATCGCCTCGATCACGAAACGGTTCGCGTCATACGCGTGCGACCGATGAGGGGCGGCGGCCACGATCGCCACCGCCGCCTCCCCGATCGGCACGTTGCCCGTCCTATGCACGACGGTGACCGCGACCCCGGGCCAGCGGGCGGCGGCCTCGGCGGCGATCTCGTCCAGGACTGCGGTCGCCATCTCCGGATAGGCCTCGTATTCCAGCTCGACGACCTCGCGGCCATCATCTGATCGGTCGCGTGCGCGACCGACGAAGGTGACGACCGCACCGTGCCCGCGTTCGGCGACGGTCGCCTCGAGCGACGCCACGTCGATTGGACCGTGGGTCAGGCCGGTCGTGGCGGCGCCACCGCTGACCGGAGGAAGGAAGGCGACCTCGTCACCAGCGGCCAGCACCTGGTCCCAGCTCGCGTATGCCCCATTCCGTGCGGCGCGCACGAACTCGCGATGCGGCGCCAAGCCCGGGTAGGTGTGCTGCAGCGCCGCCCAGGCATCGGCCAGGCTGGCGCCGTCCGGCAGCTCGAGTGCCGTGCGGTCGGCCGCCAGCTCGCGGAGGAGCGCAAAGGTCCGAACGGTGACCCGCATCGATCAGTCCATCAGACCGGCACGCCGGTCAGGTAGGTGATGCTGGCCGCGGCGATCGAGCCGGCCATAACCAGCGCGAGACCCACGTACAGCAATCCGGTGCTGGCCTGGAGTGAGGTCGCCCGACTGGCAAGGATCGCCAGCACGGTGATGCCGATCGGGAGCACGATGCCGACCGCCAGGCGAAGCCACGTGAGCCAGCCGATCGGCCCACCCAGAGGGTCGGAGCTGACGACCACCACCGCGACGCCGAATGCGATCCACTGGAGCGCCAACGCCCCGATCAGCAGCCACATCATCCGTCGTAGCGGAGCGGGCGAGAGCTTCGGGGTGACGAGGTACCAGTGGCCGAGCAGCATGGCGGCATTCACAGCGCCGAGGGCCAGGGCGGCCAGGATCAGCTGGGCGGTGAAGAGCGGCGCGCTGAGCGTGCCGCCGGCCGAAGCCAGGGTTGCCAGCGCGGCGATCCCGACGAGCCCGCCTGCCACCGCCAGGCCGGCGCGCGGCAGGCGAGCCAGCGACGCGACCAGGTAGGCCACCGCCAGGGCCGCGAAGGTCCAGACCAGGGCTCGCCGAAGCTCGGAGGTCTCGTCCGCGAACGTGCCTGGCGTCAGCTGCAGCTCGGAGAGGACCAGGACGCCGGCGAAGACGGCCACCAGGGAGGCCATGAAGAGGCGGTACCCGCGCGTTGTGCCGCCGAGCAGCTCGGTCAGGCCCACCACCAGCAGCGATCCTGCGGATAGGGCGGTCCAGAAGATCCAATTGACGAAGGGGAGGGCCTCGATGGACACGGCGGGCGTTACCCCTGAGCCAGGCTGCCCGTCAGACCGATCTCGACCCAGCCGTCGGCGCTGACGCGCACGGGAAAGGTCTCGACCGGCTCGGTGGCCGGGGGCACCACTGCCTCGCCGCTGCGGACGTCGAAGCAACCGCCGTGCCACGCGCATACGAGCACCTCGTCGCGCGTGTCGAAGCCGGCCTCGGTGAGCGGGAAGTCCTGGTGGGTGCAGTTGTTCTGGACGGCGAAGAACTCGCCCGCGTGACGGACCAGCACCACCGGCTTGCCATCGATCGCGATCGGGATCAGCTCGCCATCCCGAAGCTCATCGCTGCGCAGCACACGCGCGTAGCGCGAGGCGGCACGCGGCAGCGCGGTCACCTACAGCGGCCGTGCGAACGCCAGCAGGCGCGGCTCGGTCATGTCCTCGATCGACCAGCGCAGGCCCTCGCGCCCCAGGCCGGAGTCCTTCACGCCACCGTAGGGCATCGGGTCGATCCGCCAGGTCGGGACATCGTTGATGATCACCCCACCCACTTCCAGCTCGTCGTGCGCGGTGAGCGTCCGCTCAAGGTCGTTCGTGAAGACGCCGCACTGGAGCCCGAACTGTGAGTCGTTGATCTCAGCCAGCGCCGCGGCGAAGTCCGGCACCGGAAAGAGGTTTACCACCGGGGCGAAGACCTCCTCGCCGCAGACGCGGGCATCCTTGGGGACGTCGACCAGCACGGTGGGCGGGTAGAAGAGGCCGTCCGGCTCTCCGCCGGTGAGCGCTCGCGCGCCGCGCGCAAGCGCCTCGCCAACCCACTCGTGGGTGCGCGCAACGGCCTTGGCGTCCACCATCGGGCCAAGATCGGTATCCGGATCAAGCGGGTTGCCGACCTTCACCTGGTGCACCTTGTCCACGAAGCGTCGCTCGAACTCGTCGTAGACCGATGCCACCACGTAGACGCGCTGCACGCTGATGCAGACCTGGCCCGCGTACGCGAACGCCCCGTAGGCCAGGCGGGCCACTGCCCAATCGAGGTCCGCCGTCTCGTCAACGATCGCACCCGCATTGCCGCCGAGCTCCAGCACGACCTTCTTCCTGCCGGCATCGGTCTTCATCTTCCAGCCGACCGACGGGCTGCCGGTGAAGCTGAGCAGCTTGAAGCGATCGTCACGAACCAGCGCGTCGCCGGTCGGCCGGTCCATGGGCAGGATGCTGACCGCGCCCTTGGGGAGGTCGGTCTCGTCCAGGTAGCCGGCGATGCGCAGCATGACCAGCGGATCCTTGGACGGAGGCTTGAGCACGATGCTGCAGCCGGCGGCGATCGCAGGCGCGACCTTGTGGGCGGCCAGGTTGAGCGGGAAATTGAACGGGCTGATGCCGGCCACCGGACCGATCGGGTAGCGGCGCCAGATCCCGGACCGTCCCTTGTTGGCGGCATTCCAGTCGAGCGGCATCCACTCCCCGTTGATGCGCAGCGCCTCCTCCCCGGCCGTGCGGAACGTCAGCGATGCACGCGTCACCTCGCCGCGGGCGTCCTTGATCGGCTTGCCCGACTCCCGGGTGAGGAGCTCGGTGAGCTCGTCCACGTCCTCGTTGATCCGCTGCGCCACGTGGGCGAGCGCGTCTCGCCGCTCATAGCTGGCCAGCCGGCGGGTCTTGCCGAAGGCATCGACCGCGCGAACCGTGGCTCGCTCGAGCTCGGCGGCGCCCGCCTGCCAGGTGGTGGCCACCAGCTCGCCGGTCGCCGGGTTCCGCACCTCGAGCGGAGTGCCGGCCTGCACGAACTCGCCGGCAAGGTAGATCGGGACGGTCGGTGTGCCGATCTGGGTGGACATGCCGCGATTGTACGTATGATCGCTCCCGCAATGAACCCCGCGTTCCTGGGCCTCGAGCTGGCCGCGACCGCCTTCTTCGTCGGTGCGGCGCTTGCCGCCGCACGTCGCGGGCGCCTGCCGTTCCTGGAGCTTGTGAGCGCCGCCATCTTCGGGATCCTGCTCGAGGAGGGCGATCAGCTCATTTACGGCACCTATCACTACGCCGATGACTGGGTGCTGGTCATCGACCGCGCACCGGTGGTCATCGGTCTGACCTGGGCCCTGATCATCGCCGGCGCGATGCGGATCACCGACGCGCTCGGTGTGCGGCGCAGGTATGCGCCATTCGTCGACGCCCTGCTGGCCATCAGCCTGGACCTGGCCTTCGACGCGATTGCCATCCGGATGGGCCTATGGACCTGGGTCGGCGTCGACGCCACCCAGGGCTGGTTCGGCGTTCCGTGGGGCAACTTCTACGCGTGGCTGTTCGTGACCCTGGGCTTCAGCCTGCTGACTCGCTGGCTGCGGGATGCCGCTGCCCGTCATCGCGCGTGGGAGTGGCTGCAGCTGGCGGTCCCCATTCCAGCCTTCGCGATCTTGACCGCCGCGATCGTGCCCTTCGCTCTCCTGAAGCCAGCCATCGATCAAGAACCCGGCGGCGGTGGCCCCCTGTTCATGCTGGCGCTTGCTGCGTTCGTAGTGGCCGCGGCGTGGGGCGTGTTCGGCCCCGATCGCGTTGCCCCGAATGGGCAACGGCGAGCCATCCTCGACCTGCGGCTCGCCTTCCTGACCCGGGCGGCGATCCATGGCTTCTTCCTGACGGCCCTGCTGGTGATGGGCCTCGCCTTCGCGCTGCCGGTCCTGCTCGTCGTCGCCGTGGGGTTCCTGGCTGCCGAGCTGCCGCTGGTCGCCCTGGTCCGCTCTCGCCTGACCGATGCCCGCGCCGCCACCGCAGCGCGGGAGCCAGAGTCGGGTCCGGCCGCCGCGCTCCCGTACCGGTAGCGTGCGATGACGAGCGCCGCGGGCTCCGCCATCGACTGGGATTCGGCGACGAGGGAGTGCGTCGAGCACCTGCGCGCATTGATCCGGATCCCGTCGGTCAACCCCCCGGGCCTGCCCGATGGCGCCGCGGGACGCGACTCGGCCGGTGGAGAGGCAACGGCGGCGGCGTATTGCGCCGAGGTGCTCGCCAGCGCCGGCATCGCGGCCGAGGTGCTCGAGACGGCACCTGGCCGTGGGTCATGCTTCGCCCGCCTGCGCGCCACCGTGCCACACCCCGAGCCGCCACTCATCCTCCTCTCGCACCTGGACGTGGTGCCGGTCGACGCCGAATCGTGGTCGCGCGACCCGTTCGGCGCCGAGCTGGTGGACGGCGTGGTCTGGGGTCGCGGGGCGGTCGACATGAAGGACATGCTGGCGATGGAGCTGTCGGTCGTGCTGGCGCTCCATCGGTCCGGGGTGGAGCTGCGCCGCGACGTCATCCTCGCCGCGGTCGCGGACGAGGAGGCGGGAGGCGAGTTCGGCGCGTGGCATTGGGTGCGCAACCGGCCGGAGCTCTTCGCCGACGAGGCCGGGCGTCCCGCAGCGGCGGCGTTGAACGAGGTCGGCGGCTACTCGATGACGATCGGCGGCCGCCGCACGTATGCGATCCAGGTCGCCGAGAAGGGGATCATCTGGACTCGGCTGCGCGCGACCGGCACCCCATCCCACGGCTCGATGCCCTCGCCGGACAACGCGGCAATCAAGCTCGCCGAGGCGGTGACCCGCCTCGCCGCGGCGCCGCAGCCAGCGCGGCTCATTCCGGTGGTCCGCGGCTTCTTCGACGGCCTGGGGCTGAGCGAGGTTGCGAGCCTGGCGGAGCGTGGCGAGGACGAGGCGGCTCGGAACGCACTGGCGCAGGCGGTCGACGACCCGGTCCTGCGCCGCTCGCTGGACGCGATGCTGCGCGACACGGTCACCCCGAACGTGATCCACGTCGGCAAGAAGGTGAACGTGGTGCCCGGCGTCGGCGAGGCCGAGATCGACGTACGCACCCTGCCGGGGACCGACCAGGTGGCCTTCCTCGCCCACCTGGGCGAGATGGCCGGCGACGGCGTGACGGTCGAGTCGGTGCTGACCATGCCGCCGGTCGAGTGGCCGGTTGACACCGAGATCGTCCAGCTCATGGACGCGGCGCTGCGTCGAGCCGATCCCGAAGCGACTCCCCTGCCGATGATGATCACGCCCGGAACCGATGCCAAGGCACTGGGCCTGCTCGGCATCCCGACCTACGGCTTCGCGCCGCTGCGCCTGGACGCCGAAATGCCATTCCTGTCGCTCTTCCACGGCAACGACGAGCGCATCCCGGTGGATGGGCTGCGCTTCGGCCTGCCGGTCCTGTTCGAGGTCGTCGAGCGCTTCGCCGCTCACCAGTAGCGTATGAGCCCTTCTGCTTCGGCGGATCGCTTCTCACGCTCGGCTATACTCGCGGGAACCCCCAGTACGCAACGCATGACCGAGCAGACTGATCACCCCAACGAACGCGGCGACGCGCCGCGGGTCCACGCCTTCGTCTTTCCCGGACAGGGATCGCAGTACGTCGGGATGGGCGCCGCCCTTCTCGAGCGTTCGCCTGCCGCCGCGGCCGTCATGGAGCGCGCCGACGCCGCGCTGGGCTTCCCGCTGAGCCGGCTCATCGCGGAGGGACCGGCCGAGGAGCTTGACCTGACGGTCAACGCTCAGCCGGCGATCCTGGCCACCAGCGTCGCCTACCTCGAGGCGATGCGGGCCCACGCAGCCGAGGCCGGCATCGAGTTGGCGCCCCGATCCCTGGCGGGCCATTCGGCCGGGCAGTACGCGGCCGCCGTGGCGGCCGACGCCATCGACTTCGAGACCGCCATCGGCCTCGTCCGCGAGCGGGGCAGGATCATGCAGGAGCGCGGCATCGAGGGTGGGATGGGCGCGGTCATCGGCCTCTCCGACGAGCAGGTGCACGAGGTGGTCGATGCGGCCCGCGAGCACGGCGAGATCAGCGTGGCGAACGCGAACGCGCCTGGCCAGATCGTGCTGTCGGGCGTCATACCGGCGCTCGTCTTCGCGCTCGAGATGAGTCGCACGGTCGGCGCCCGCAAGGCCGTGCGCCTCACCGTGAGCGTGGCGAGCCACTCGCCCCTCATGCGACGGGCGCGCGACGAGTTCAGCCAGATCCTGGCCAAGGTCCCCTTCCGAGAGCCGCGCGTGCCGATGCTCGGCAACGTCCACGCCAGCTTCATCCGCAGCGCCGACGGGCTGCGCCACGAGCTCAGCGAGCACCTCGTTCACGGCGTGCAATGGACCGATACGCTTCGCCGCATGGCAGCCGACGGGGTGACCGACTTCGTCGAGATCGGCCCCGGTCGGGTCCTCACGGGACTGATCCGGCGCATCCTTCCGACAGCCAACGTGCACGCCGTCGACGCGCCGGGGGACAACGGCATCTGGCTGCCGACGTGAGTGAGCGACGCGCGGTCGTCACCGGGGTCGGCGTCGTTTCGCCGGTCGGCATCGGTGCCGACGCCTCGTGGGAGGCGCTGATTGGCGGGCGCTCCGGGATCGCCGACATCACGCTCTTCGACACGACCGACTACGAGGTCCACGTCGCCGGCGAGGTGAAGGACTTCGACGTGGCCCAATACATGGACGGCAAGGACGCGCGCCGCCACGATCGCAACACGCATTTCGCAGTCGCCGCCGCCGGCGAGGCGTTGCGCGACGCCGGGCTGCTCAATACCGACGGGATGCTCGACGCCGGTCAGGCCGATCCCGACCGCTTCGGGATGGTGGTCGGCACCGCCATCGGGGGGATCGGGATGTTCGCCGACGGCGTTCAGACCCTGCTGGAGCGTGGCCCGAGCCGCATCTCGCCGTTCCTGATTCCGCACATGATCCCGGATGCCGCCTCGGGCATGGTCGCCATCCAGTACGGCATCCGCGGCCCGAACATGGCGATCGTGAGCGCGTGCGCAACCGGCGGCCACGCCATCGGGGAGGCGATGGAGTCGATCGTGCGGGGCCAGGCCGACCTGATGCTCGGCGCCGGCACGGAGGCAGTGGTGGTCCCCTTGGCCATCGCCGGCTTCGGCCAGATGAAGGCGCTGGGCACGCCCATCGATCCCGACACCGGCGAGTACAACCCGGCCATCGCCAGCCGGCCTTTCGACGCGACGCGCAACGGCTTCGTGGTGTCCGAGGGCGCCGCGGTGCTGGTCCTCGAGGAGCTCGAGCACGCCAGGGCCCGCGGGGTCGCCCCGATCGCCGAGGTGATCGGTTACGGCTCCTCGGCCGACGCGCACCACATGGTCGCCCCGGTCGAGCGTGGCGAGGGCAACCAGCGGGCGATGCGCGCCGCGCTCGACCGCGCCGGCATCGGTCCCGAGGCGGTGGACTACATCAACGCGCACGGCACCAGCACGCCGCTGAACGACCGCTACGAGACGATGGCCATCGAGGACGTCTTCGGTGCGCACACGCAGCGGCTGGCCGTCAGCTCGACGAAGAGCATGACCGGTCACATGATGGGCGCCGCTGGCGCGTTCGAGGGGTTCGTCTGCGTCCGGGCCGTCCAGACCGGCTGCCTACCCCCCACCATCAACTACCGCCACCCCGATCCCGAGCTGACGCTCGATTATGTCCCGAATGAGGCCCGCCAGGCCGATGTCCGGGTCGCACTGTCGAACTCGATGGGGCTGGGCGGCCACAACAGCACGGTCATCGTGCGGCGCTACGAGGAGTAGGCGCAGCCAATGAGCCGTGATCCGGCGCGGCGTGCGGTCGTCACCGGCCTCGGGGCGATCGCGCCCATCGGCAACGATGTCGCGACCTTCTGGTCGAACCTGACCGCCGGGGTGAGCGGCGTGGCGCCGATCGCCGCCTACGACGCCTCCAACGAGGAGGTTCGCATCGCCGCCGAGGTGAAGGACTTCGACCCCCGCGACCACATGGACTTCAAGCAGGCGCGCCGCATGGCCCGCTTCAGCCAGCTGGCGGTTGCGGCCGCCGCCCAGGCGATCACCGACTCGGGGCTGTCGATCACCGATGCGAACCGCGACGACATCGCGGTCGTGATCAACACCGGTGGCGGCGGGATCGGCGACGTCTCGATGGCGCAGGATGTCTACCGAGCACAGGGGCCGCAGCGCGTCAGCCCGTTCATGGTCCCGATGCTCTCGCCCTCGATGGCCGCCTGCCAGGTCAGCATTCAGAACGGCCTGCGCGGCCCGGTCATCACCAGCGTTGCGGCCTGCGCGTCGGGGGTGCAGGCCCTGATCGAGGCTCAGCGTCTCATCGAGCGCGGCGATGTGGACGTCGTGATCGCGGGTGGGACCGAGAGCGCGATCCTGCCGGTCGCCTTTGCCGCGCTGGCCAACATGGGGGCGCTGAGCAAGCGCAACGACGAGCCGACGAAGGCCTCGCGCCCATTCGACGCCGAGCGCGACGGCTTCGTCTTCGGGGAGGCGGCCGGCGTGCTGATGGTGGAGTCGGCCGCGCATGCGAGCGGGCGCGGCGCATCGGTGCTGGCCGAGGTGGCAGGCGGCGCCCTGACCGGCGACGCGTTCCATATCAGCGCGCCGGAGCCGTCAGGCTATGGCGCCGCCAGGGCAATGGAGAAAGCGCTGCGCGACGCGGGCGTGGAGCGGGAGCAGATCGACTACGTGGTGGCACATGGCACCAGCACGCCATTGAACGACGCCACCGAGTCGAAGGCAATCCGTACCGCCTTCGGCGAGCACGCCGATCGGCTGGCGGTGAGCAGCAACAAGAGCATGATCGGCCACACCCTGGGCGCGGCCGGGGCGATGTCCGCGCTGGTCGCGGTGCTGGCCATTCGCGACGGCCTCATGCCGCCGACCGTCAACTACGAGAAACCCGATCCTGATTGCGACCTCGACTACGTCCCCAATGTCGCCCGTCGCGGGATGGTCAACGCCGCGATCATCAACGGCTTCGGCTTCGGCGGCCAGAACGCGGTCGCCGTCTTCCGCCGCTACGAATAGCCGCCGGTACGGCCACCACCCTGACCATCGAACGAGTCGGAGGAGGCGCCCGCGCCGCCTACCATCAAGGCGTGACCGAAATCAACGGCCTGCGCCTCGCCTATCGCGGCGTCGTCATCGGCCTGTCAGGCGGGTACGTCTGGGCGGCGACGGCGATGCTCGGCGTGCTGCTGGCCGGCGGCAATCCGCTCGCGCCGCTCCACGTCCTGGGCGGTGAGGGTCGGGACGGACTGCTCGCCGGCATCGGTCTCGTCCAGGTGGGCTCCGGCGCGATCGGGATGACGTTCGCCTATTTCTTCGGTCGTTACTTCACGGTGCGCGGCACGCTCGCCCTGGCCGGTCCGTGCTTTGCCGGGCTGGCCTGGCTGCTCCTGCTGAGGGTCGGTTTGAATCCCGGGGAGATCGAGACCCAGCTGGCGCTCGGCGCCGCCGCCCTGCTGTACGGGGCGGTGCTGGGTGCCGGACTGCCGGTGCGCGCCGAGGTGGTCCGCTACGCGCCGTCCGGGTCGCCCTCGACGTAGAGCTCCGGCTCGAAACGCGGGCCGCGCCCGGGAAGCGACGCAACCCAGTCGCGCAACGCGCTCTCGGCGGTCGTGAACGCGAGCTCTGTCCAGGGGATCTCGTCCGGCCCGAAATCGCGAACCTCGGTCGTCTCTGCTCCGGGCAGCGCCTCGCCGCCGACAATGTCCGCTGCGTAGACCATCGTCACGATCCCGACATGCGGCCGAGAGTACGCCCCGATCAGCCTCCCGACCTCGACGCGCAGCTGCGTCTCCTCTTCCGTCTCGCGACGCGCCCCCTCCTGGGCGGACTCCCCGATCTCCAGAAAGCCACCCGGGTACGTCCAGCGGCCGGCGCCCGGCTCGATCGCGCGGCGGGCCAGATAGACGCGGCCGTCGCGGATCGGAAGGGTGCCCACCACCACGCGCGGGTTGCGCCAGGTGACGTGGCCATCCGGACAGATGAGGCGGGGCCGGTGGTCCTCCTCGAGGACCCGCGCCTCGAGCGCCTGGCCGCAGGCCGGGCAGAACGAAGGCTCCTCGCCCAGCGTCAGGGGCCAGGACTCGCTGGCGTCTTGTCGCGGCATCGGTCTCATGGTAGACGGGCGCGGAGCGCCCGCCCCATCGGTACAATGCCGGACCCATGCTCCCCACCGTCCGGCTCCATAACTCGC
The DNA here is from genome assembly GCA_035632895.1 of Candidatus Dormiibacterota bacterium. Taxonomy (GTDB): domain Bacteria; phylum Chloroflexota; class Limnocylindria; order QHBO01; family QHBO01; genus DASQFY01. The sequence continues at coordinate 1,709 of DASQFY010000086.1, read as the reverse complement.
TCACCCGCCGGGTCGAACCCCTCGAGCCCGTCACGCCGGGCAGGGTCACGATCTACACCTGCGGCAGCACGGTATACCGCTACGCGCACATCGGAAACCTGAGGACCTACCTGTTCGGCGACCTGCTGCGCCGCACCCTCGAATACCTCGGCTACGAGGTGCTGTACGTCAAGAACATCACCGACGTCGGCCACATGCGCGAGACCGGCGAAGACCCGATCCTTCTTGCGGCCGAGGTCGAGGGCAAGTCCCCCGCCGAGATCGCGGCGTTCTACACCGCTGCGTGGCTGGCGGACGAGGCGCTGATCAACCTCAAGCCGGTCGATGTCATGCCGAAGGCGACCGACCATATCGCTGAGATGATCGCTCTGACCGGGACGCTGATCGACAAGGGCCTGGCCTACAAGGTGGATGGCAACATCTATTTCGACGTCTCGGCGTTCCCAGGCTACGGCAAGCTGTCCGGCCAGCGGATCGACCAGATGCACGCCGGGCACCGGGTCGACGTCGAGACCGACAAGCGTGATCCAGAGGACTTTGCCCTCTGGAAGCTCGCCGAGCCGGGGCGCGTGATGAAGTGGCCCTCTCCCTGGGGCGACGGCTTCCCGGGCTGGCACATCGAGTGCTCCGCCATGTCCATCAAGTACCTTGGCGAGCGATTCGACGTCCACACCGGCGGGATCGACCTGAAGTTCCCGCACCACGAGGACGAGATCGCCCAATCAGAGGGGGCCCTCGGCCACGAGGTGGTCAGCGTCTGGCTGCACGGCGAGTTCCTGACCCTTGGCGATGCCAAGATGGCGAAGAGCGCCGGCAATATCATTCGGGTCAGCGACCTGCCCGCGAAGGGATTCCAGCCCCTCGAGTTCCGGTACCTGGCGCTGACCGCCCACTATCGGTCCAAGCTCGACTTCACCCAGGACGCCATGCATGCCGCCGCCTCGGGCCTGCGCCGGCTGCGCCGAGCGGTTGAAGAGGGCGCCGGAGACGGGACCGATGTCGACCTGGCTGCCGAACCGCCGGCCGGCTACCGCGCCCGATTCACGGATGCCATCGCCGACGACCTTGGCCTGCCCGCCGCGCTGGCGGTCGCGCACGCGGTGGCCGGCGCCGACGACCTGGCGCCGGCCCAGCGCCGCGCGCTGCTGCTCGACTTCGACCGGGTGCTGGGGCTGACGCTGGACGCTCCGCCCGAGGAGGTCGCCGACCTGCCGGAGGGCGCGGTTGAGCTGCTCGGCAGACGGGCCGCCGCTCGGGCGGTCCACGACTACGTCACCGCGGACACGCTGCGCGACGAGCTGGCCGCCATGGGCGTCGAGGTTCGCGACACGCCTGATGGTCAGGTGGCGACGGCGCGATCCTGAGCGCTCGCCTGGACGCCAGGCGCCGCGTCGATCAGTGGCAGGTGTCGCTTCCGGTGTCCGAGAATGTCTTGCCCGCAACCGGGACGAACCGCCAGTCGTAGCCATCCGATCGCAGGTTCAGCTTCAGGACGCCGAACGTGTCGCTGTTGCGGACCTCGCTGTTCGGCTGCACGCTGGCGAAGGCGTAGTGATTCTTCCCACCGGTCCCGACGACGAACTCGCGGAGCCCGCGCGCGTCGTCACGTGCCCCCGTCGCCGTCTGCGGCGCAAAGCGTTCGTACGTATGGTCATGGCCAGTCAGCACCAGGTCCGCGTTGCGATCGTAGAGCAGCTGCCAGATCGGCT
>DASQFY010000085.1:0-16208 GCA_035632895.1 Candidatus Dormiibacterota bacterium | reverse complement strand
GTGCAGCAGGACGCGCTGAGGTGGCAGGCCGGCGCGCGCCGCCAGCTCGACCATTGCCTCGATGTGGCCATCGAGCGCGTGCACGCCGCCCGGGCCCACGAGGCCCATCAGGTGAAGCCGTGTCCCGCGCTCGAGCGCGCGCCCGGCCGCTTCCCGCAGGACGGGATTGGCGAAGAAGCTGCCGTCCTCGATGGCCCGCGTGATGCGGGGCAGGTCCTGGAGCACCGGAAAGCCGGCGCCCAGGTTCAGGTGCCCAACCTCCGAGTTGCCCATTTGTCCGGCCGGCAGCCCAACCGCCTCGCCGGACGCCTCCAGGCGGCAGGTTGGCCACCCGGCGGTGAGGCGATCCCAGGCCGGCATGCGCGCGGCGAGCAGCGCGTTGCGCCGCGGGTCGTCGTTGAGCCCGAACCCGTCGAGCACGCACAGCAGCACCGGGCGCGGCCGTTGCCCGGCCTCGGTCACCCGCGAAGCTCCGCCGCCGTCTGCACGATCGCCGCGAAGGCGGCCACGTCCAGAGAGGCGCCGCCGACCAGCGCACCGTCCACGTCCGGGAGCCCGAAGAACTCGGGCGCATTGGCCGGCGTACAGCTGCCGCCGTACAGGATCGGCACCTCGTCGGCCCCGTCCGGGTCCGTCTCGTGCAGCAGCGCTCGGATCTGAGCGGCGGCGGTCTGCGCATCGGCTCCAGATGCCGCGTCGCCGGTGCCGATCGCCCACACCGGCTCATAGGCGATCACCAGCCCGCTGTCGGCGATCCGGTCGAGGCGGGAGATGGCGGCGCGCAGCTGGCGCTCGATCACCGCCGCCGTCTGGCCCGCGCGTCGCTCCTCGCCCCGCTCCCCAATCGCGGCGATCGGCACCAGGCCGTGCTCCACCGCGGCGGCCACCTTCGCCCCCACACGGGCATCGGTCTCGTTGTCGTATTGGCGACGCTCCGAGTGGCCGACGATGACGTACTGCGCGAGCCCGGCCAGCATCAGGGGCGAGATCTCGCCGGTGAACGCGCCGGACTCCTCGGCGCTCATGGTCTGTGCGCTGATGCCGACTCCCCCGGCGGCGGTGGTGCCGCCGCCCACTGCGGTGGCCACAGCCTCCAGGAACACGAATGGCGGGCAGATGACCGTTCGCACCGGCAGGCCTCCGGTCGCGTCTCGCACCCCCACCGCCAGGTCGACGGCCGCCTGGCGCGAGGTCGGGTTCATCTTCCAGTTACCGGCGACGAGTGGAACCCGGGGTGCTGCCATCTCAGCCCCGCGCCCGACGCAATGCCAGGGGCCGGGCAGCATCCCCGCGCGACGAGGCGGCGATCGCCACCAGGCGGCGCAACCGATGGTTGACCGCCGACCGGCTGAGGGCCATCGACGAGGCCAGCGCATCGAGGTCCGCATCCGGTTGCTGCCGGCGCTGGGCGGCCGCCTCACGCAGCCCGGTCGGCAGACGGTCGAGCTCGCCGGTTGTGGCCAGGTGCAGGATCGCCTGGAGCTGGCGGTCTGCCGCCCGCACGGTGCGGCCGAGGTTCGCCTCCTCGGCGTTGAGCTGGCGGTTGAGCCGGTTTCGGACGTCGCGCGCCACGCGTCCGGTCTCGAAGTCGAGCAATGCTCGGTTGGCCCCAACCAGGCGCAGCAGGTTCGCGACCTCCTCCTGGCCCTTGATGTAGACCACCTGCCGCCCGCGTCGCTCCAGGATTGCGGCCCGCACCTCCAGCTCGCGGAGATGGGCCAGCAGCTCGCGCGCCTGGGGAGCGTCATCGAGCACGAACTCGATGTGTGGGCCTCGCGCGCCGAGCGAGATCGATGCGCCCAGCAGCGCGCCCCGCAGGAAGGCTCGCCGGTCGCAGGCCTTGGCCGTCACCCAGTGCCAGCCCTCGGCCACGTCTCGGTTCAACTGGACCTGGAGGTGATGGCGACCCGGTGCGGTGGGGCGCAGTGTCGTCCGGCCGGGCCCGGTCGGTCGTGGGCCGCTGGCGGGCACGCCCAGCGAGGCGGCCAGTTGGACGGCGATCCGCGCAGTGGCGTGGTCGAGCGTGCTGACCTCGCTCACCTCGCGGTTTGCGTACAGGAGGCCGGCCAGCTCCGACCGGCGGCAGCAGGCGCGCGCCGGCTGGATGCGGGCAAGCTCGCCCTTCAGCTCCCTGGCGACGAGCACGGCTGCGTCAGACGGCCGAGGCGGTCGGGCGCCGGATCCGGCGCTGGCGGACCCGGTCGACGCGCTCCTCCTGCTGGAGTCGCATCAGGGCAGCGGCCAGCTTGGCCGAATCGTGGCGATGCGCGTTCGTCTCGTCGACGAGATCCTCCTCCACCACGGCGACGTTCAGGTCCTCGAGCCGTCGCTCGTCGACGCGGACGGGCTGCCCCTGCCAGCCGTCGGGTCGCCGGGCCGCAGCGTTGCCGTTGAGAAGGGCGAAGTCGATCAATCCCTCGCCAACGTGTGCGAACAGCGCCTCGAGATGCTCCGCCGCGGAAAATGCGGCCGTCTCGCCGGGCTGCGTCGCGACGTTGCAGACGTACACCCGCAGGCCGTTGGCCGCGGCCACCGCGTCGCGGATGTCGCTGATCAACAGGTTCGGCAACACGCTCGAGAAGAGGCTGCCCGGACCGATGACCACCAGGTCCGCCTCAAGGATTCGCTCGAGCGCCTCGGAGCTGGCGCGCACGTCCGACGGCTCGATGGTGACGTGGTCGATCGGCTCTTCGGCGTGGCTGATCGCCACCTGTCCATGCAGCCGTCGCCCGGAGGCCAGGACGGCGCCCAGGTTCAGCGGAACGCTGGTGGCCGGCAGCACCTGCCCCCGCACGGCCAGGACCCGATTCGACTCGCGCACCGCCTCCTCGAAGTCGCCGGTGATGGCGGTCATGGCGGCGATGAAGAGGTTGCCAAACGCGTGGTCGTCGAGCCCCGAGCCCGGCGGGAAGCGGTACTGCATCAGCTGCGTCATCAGCGGCTCGGCATCGGCCAGCGCCGCGATGCAGTTGCGGATGTCACCGGGCGGAACGATCCCGAGCTGCTGCCGCAGCCGTCCGCTGCTGCCCCCGTCGTCGGCAACCGCCACGATGGCCGTGATGTTCGCCGAGTAGCCCTTGAGGCCGCGAAGGAGGGTCGACAGGCCGGTCCCGCCGCCGATCGCCACGATGCGCGGACCGCGGGCCAGGTAGCGCTTGGTGTAGAGCACCTCCATCACGGAGTCGCCGCGCGCCACGAAGGGCGAGACGATGCTGCGCATCAGGCCCCACACGCCGAGGCCCGTCACCAACAGGCCGGCCAGGGCAACCAGCGCGGCCCGAATCGGGCGGTCCAATCCGGCGCCAGTGAGGGTGAAGATGAAAGAGTCATCGGGCAGTCGGCGGTAGAAGTCGACCAGGTAGATCGCCGCGCCCAGACCGAGCACCGTGATCCCCAGGAAGAGAAGCAGCAGCCAGCGCTTGAGGTGCATGCCCGGGTAGAGCCAGCGCGGAATACGCGGCCGCTTCATCGCTCCAGCTCCCGGTGGAATACCGCCACCGATGTCCCGCCCAGGTCGCGCAGCCGATCGGCGAGCTCCTCCGCCAGGGCGATCGAGCGGTGATAGCCGCCGGTGCAGCCGAGCGCCACCGTGAGCCGCTCCTTGCCCTCTGCACGGTAGGCGGGCGCCGTCAGCCCCAGCAGCTCGACGACGAGGTCAAGGAAGCGGCCGGCGGCGGGCTGCCCGAGTACGTACTCGCGGACCGGTGGCTGGAGGCCGGACAGCGGCTTCAGGTCCGGGACGTAGAACGGGTTGGTCAGGAACCGCACGTCGAAGACAAGGTCGGCCTCCAGCGGGATGCCGTACTTGAACCCGAAGGTGACGATGTCGACCAACAGCTCGTCCGCTGCGCGGGCGCGCGGGATGAAGGCGAAAAGGCGCTCCTTCAGCTGGCCGATCGAGAGGCCGCTCGTGTCGATCACGTGGTCGGCCAGCTCGCGCGTGCTCGCCAGTCGGCGGCGCTCCTCGGCGATGCCCGCCTGCACCCCACTCCGGGTCTGGAGCGGATGGCGGTGCCGCGTCTCGCTGAAGCGGCTGACCAGGTTCGCGTCGCTCGCCTCGAGGTAGAGGACCTGCATTGCAATGCCGCGGGTGGCCAGTGCGGCTCGCGCCTGCTCGATCGCCGGCGCCGGGTCGCCGGCGCGAATGTCGAGCACCAGTGCGATCCGCTCGTAGCGGGCCGGCTCCGCATCACGCAGCGCGAGGAAGCCGTCGAGCAGCTCCGGCGGGAGGTTGTCGACGCAGTAGTAGCCAAGGTCCTCGAACAGCTTCGAAGCCTGGCTCTTGCCGGCGCCGGAGAGGCCGCTGATGACGACCACATGGCCGCTGGACCGCCCGCGGGCCGGCGCTCGCGGGACCGGCGTGCGGCGCGTCGCGTCGCTCGCGGTCGCGGCGGCCTGTCCAGCAGCTCGTGCCATGCCTTGATCCTGGTCTTGATCCTGGTCGCGGGTGGGCCCGAGTATAGCCCGCACCGTCACCTTTGCTGTCCTGCAAGGAGCCCGGTGACAGTCGCGGCCACGCTCGCGCGCAGCGCCTGCAGGTCGTAGCCGCCCTCGAGGGTGAGCGCCACGCCGGGGATGGCGAGCCTCGCCGAGAGGCGCCCCACGGCCTCGGCAACGGTTGCGTAGCCGGCCTCCGTCACCTCGAGGCTGGCGAGCGGGTCGTCGCGGTGTGCGTCGTAGCCGGCCGACACCAGGATCGCCTCGGGACGGAACGACTCCACGGCGGGCAACAGCTGCTCCAGCCAGGCCGCGGTGAACGCCGCGTCGCCGCTGCCCGCCGGCAGCGGGACATTGTGCTTCGTCCCGATCGCCGCGCCGCTCCCTCGCTCGGACGGATCGCCCGTGCCCGGGTAAAACGGCGACTGGTGGGTGGAGGCGTAGCACAGGTCCGGGTCGGCATCGAAGATCCCCTGTGTCCCGTCACCGTGGTGCACGTCCCAATCGACCACCGCCAGGCGCTGCGCGAGGCCCCCTTCGCGCAGCGCGGCCGCGGCCACCGCCACGTTGTTGAGCAGGCAGAACCCGGCCGCCCGCTCGGCGCCGGCGTGATGGCCGGGCGGCCGCACCACCGCGAAGGCCACCGCCGCCTCACCACCGGCCGCCGCGAGGGCGCCCTGCAGCGTGGCACCCGCCGCCAGGCGGGCGGCGGCCATGGAGCCCGGGCCCACGTAGGTGTCAGCGTCGATCCAGCCGCCGCCGCGCGCCTCGACCGCCTCCAGCGCGTCCATGAACCATGCCTCATGGACGAGTCCGATTGTCGCGTCGTCCGCGGGAGTCACGTCCGGGCGATCGAGCCGGGCGCCGGCCGTGGCGGCTCCCTCGGCAACGCCCAGCACCGCCGCCTCGAGCCGCTCTGGACGCTCGGGGTGGCCTGGGACGACGTGAGCCGTCATGGCGGCATCGGTCAGCAGGAGGACGCGCGCAGGCGCCGGTTGAGGCATCGATCTAGCGCCTGATGAGGCGGATGACGAGCAACGACCCTTCGAAGAGGAGGAACATTACGCCGGATAGGATGAGCGGCGAGATCGGGTCGCCACCCGGGGTGAGCACGATCGCGAACAGGACGATGACTAGTAGCGCCCAGCGCCGCTGTCGTGCCAGCCGCCGATGGCTCAGGACGCCCACTCGCGCCAGCCCGATGAGCACGATCGGGAACTCGAGCACCACGCCGAAGCCGAGCATCATGGTGGTCACGAAGCCGATGTACCCATCGATGGTCAGGATCGGCTCGATCCCGTCGCCGGCAAAGCCGAGCAGGAAGCCGAGCGCATACGGGATGACCACGTAGCCGATGACGATGCCGAGGGCGAAAAGGAGCAGTGCGGACAAGATGACCGGCCACACAAAGCGCCGCTCCGCCCGGGTAAGCCCGGGCGTCACGAACCGCCAGAGGTGGAAGAGGATGACCGGCATCGCGAAGGCGATGCCGAGGAAGCCGGCGATCTTCAGGTAGGCAGCGAACACGTCGGCCGGGCCGGTGAAGAAGAGGGTCTCGTACTGATCCGGCAGCGGAGCGCGTAGCACGTCCAGGACCGAGCCTGACAGGACGAAGCCCAGGACCGAGGCCAGCAGGATCGTGACGACGATGATGATCAGCCGACGGCGCAACTCTTCGAGGTGCTCGATGAGGCTCATCGTCGCCTCGGCGTCGCTCACGGGCGGATCACTCGGGGGGTTCGGCCCTCCGACGTGGCGTTCAGCTACTTGGGCTCGGAGCTGTCGCTCGGCGCAGCGGGCTTCTTCGTCTCGCCCCGGATCGAGTCCTCGAGATCGTTCGAGGCCTTGCGGAACTCACGCACCCCGCGACCGATGGCGTTGCCGATGTCCGGAAGCTTGCCGGGTCCGAAGACGATCAGGACGACCACGAGCAGGATGATCAGTTCGGGCCAGCCGATGGGTCCCATGTCGGACGCAGTCCTCGTGCAGACGCCTCGCAGCGTCGAGTAGTGGGGCTAGGTGGCCAGTGTAGCACCGACCTCCTCCATCAACCCCCGCCAGCGATCGGCGGCTGCGGTCGCCGCCTGGCGCCAATCCTCACCGCTCGACGCCCGGGCGATGTCGCGCCCGACGTTAACGAGCCCCGGCGCCCGGTCTCCGTGGCAGCTCCGAACGGCGGCGGCGACATTACCGCCCTGGGCCCCGACCCCCGGCACCAGGAAGGCCGGCCCCGGAAGCTGCCGCCGCAGCGCAACGAGCTCATCCTCCGCAGTTGCTCCTACCACCAGTCCCACGCGCGGCTCCGGCCAGCGCTCCGCGGCCCACGCGCCGACGCGCTCATGCAGGCGTTGCCCGGTTCCTTCCACGCGAAGGTCCTGGAACGTTCCGGCGCTCGGGTTGCTCGAGCGGGCCAGGACGTACACCAGCCGATCCGGGTAGGCGAGGAACGGCTCGAAGGCGTCCTCGCCGAGGTAGGGCGAGACGGTCACGCCGTCGGCGGCCAGTTCACCGAATAGCGAGGCGGCCTGCCGCTCCGCGGTGGGACCGATGTCGCCCCGCTTGGCGTCCAGCACCAGGACGTGATCTGCGGGGACGTCGGAGCGGAGCCGCTCCAGTGCGGCCCAACCGGCGGCCCCGAAGGCCTCGAAGAAGGCGACGTTGACCTTCACCGCGACGGCCTCATCGGCGGCGGCCTCCAGCAGACCACGCGCGAAGGTCTCAACCCCGCGGACGTCCCGTGTCAGGCCGTCGGGCAGCGCATCCGGATGCGGGTCGATGCCGAGACACAGCGGCGCCCCCAGGCGCGCGAGCCGGGCGCGCAGCCGTTCGACGGGGGAAAGCGCGCCCGTCATCCAGTGGCCACCGGCTCGCCGGCCGGCACTGCCACCTGGCGCGGCTCAAGGCGGCGCGCCGCAAGAGGGCTGCCGGCCGCGTCGGCGTAGTCGAGGGCGCGCAGCCGCAGGCGTGGGATCCCCTGGAACTCGTCACGCTCGAGCGTGCCGACGAGGTCCAGCAGGATCTCCGGCTCAGGGATCGGGCGGTCGAGCGGGTTGCCGAACGCGATGGCGTCGAACGTTTCCGCGCCTCGCCGCAGGCGGATCGAGAGGTGCTCACCGCCGCCACCCACCTGCCGGGCCTCGACAACTTGCAGGCCGGTGACCGCCAGGATCGGCTCGACGTGGCCCGGCCCGAAGGGGGCCAGCCGCTCGATCTCGTCGGCGAGCGCCCAGCCCAGATGGGCGGCGGGCAGGACGAGGTCCACCGCAATGCGCCCGGCGCGCTCCGGGATGCGCTCGGGGTCGGACGGGTAGGGTCGCGGCAGTTCGGCCCAGGCAGCGGCGAACGCGCTCCAGCCCTCGATCGGCACGCTGAATCCACCGGCGCCCGCGTGCCCGCCTCGCTTGGAGAGGAGGTGGGCGGAGGCTTCCAACGCCGCAGCCACGTGGAAGTCGACAGGAGCGCGGACCGAGCCGCGCAGCTCGTCGCCCACGCGTCCTGCGACGGCAACCGGGCGTGCCAGCGAATCCGCCAGGCGCCCAGCCACGAGCCCGAGGATGCCGGGTGCCCATTCGTCGTCGCGGATTGCCAGCGGCCCGGTCCCCAGGTCGGCCTTGACCAGGCCGTTCGCAAGCTCGACCGCCGCGGCGGTGAGCTCCCGGCGACGGTGATGCACCTCCTCCAGCGCGTTTGCGATCCGCTCTGCTGCGGCCGGATCCTCCTCGAGCAGCAGCGAGATGGCCAGCTCTGCATCGTCGATCCGCCCGGCGGCGTTGATGCGCGGCGCAACCGCGAACGCGAGATCGCGCGCGGTCGGCCGATCCGGCCGCTCGGCAGCGAGTAACAGCAGCGCTTGCAGGCCAGCGCGGCTGGTGCGCGCCAGCTCATCGAGCCCGAGCCGCACGATCGCCCGGCTCTCGCCGGTCATGGGTGCCATGTCGGCGATGGTGCCGATCGCCGCAATGCCGGCCAGATCCGGCACCGTCACCCGGCGGCGCGCCACGAGCGCGGATGCGAGCTTGTACGCGATCCCGGCGCCAGTCAGGTCCGGATCGGGGTAGTCGCAGTCCGGCCGATGCGGATCGACCACCGCCAGGGCGCGTGGCAGCTCGCCAGACGGCAGATGGTGGTCGGTGACGATGACGTCCATCCCCAGCAGCCGGGCATCCTCCACCTCGGCAACATTGACCACCCCGCAGTCGCAGGTGATCACGAGACCGACGCCGGCGGCGGCCAGCCGCTCGAGGCCGGCTCGGGAGAGCCCATAGCCCTCCGCCAGGCGCGAGGGAACGTGGCGCGCGGCCTCCGCCCCGACGGCGCGCAGCGCGATCGTCCAGACCGCCACGGCGGTCATCCCGTCGGCGTCGTAGTCGCCCCAGATCGCGATCCGCTCGCCCGAGTCGATTGCGCGCTCGATGCGCGCCAGCGCAAGGTCGGCATCGGCCATCAGGCTCACGTCATGCAGGGCCGCCTCACCGGCGTTCAGGAACGCGTCCAGCGCCGCCTGGTCCCCGAAGCCGCGCCGCGCGAGGAGCGTCGCCACCGGCCGCCCGAAGCCCGCGAAGGCCGGCGGATCGAGCAGCGGCTCCGGCAGGAGCCACTCGAAGCGCGGTGCGATCACCCCATCATGGTAGTCGCGCGCGATTGGGCGCCGCTTACTGCGGCGTTATCGGGCCAACCCTCAGCGGCTCAGCGGGCGCACCGGGCGGGCCGCTCCGACGCGAGCCTTGCGCGCCGCGTCCCACTCATACCAGGCCACCAGGAGCTGGCTGGCATTGAAGATCGACGAGTAGGTACCGCTGATGATGCCGATCAGCAGCGCCAGCGTGAACGTCCGTATCGTCGCCGGACCCAACAGGAGGAGGGCGGAAAGCGTCACCACCACCGTCAGGCTGGTGTTGATCGAGCGCCCGATGGTCTGGAGGATCGAGTGGTTCACGATCGCGCCGAAGGGCTCGCCCGCATGCCGGATTCGGTTCTCGCGGATCCGGTCGAAGACCACGATCGTGTCATGCACGGAGAAGCCGATGATCGTCAGCAGGGCGGTCACGAACAGGGCATCGAATTCGACCGCAAAGAAGTAGCCGAGCATGGCGAAGATGCCGACCACCACGATCACGTCGTGCAGCAGGGCCACGATGGCCGCGGTGCCGAAGCGGAACCCGAAGCGAAGCCACAGGTAGCCCAGGATGAACAGCTCGCCGACCGCGATCAGGATCACCGATGAGCGGACCAGCTCCGAGCCGATGAGCGGGCCAACGGTCGTGACGCTGGGCGTCTCGGCGGTCCCGAAACGCTCTTCGAGCGCGGTCTGCAGGTCATCGAACTCAGTGCCGGGTGGCAGCGGCGCAGGCGATGGGCTCGGCGAGGCGGTGGGGCTGCCGCTCGGCGTCGGGCTCGGGGTCGGCGTCGGACGAGGGGTCGGCGTAGGCGAGGGGGTTGGCGACGGAGAGCCGCCCGGGCTGCCCTGCGGGGTGGGCGTCGGAGAGGGCGTCACGGTGGCGGTCGGGACCCCGCTCGGCGAGGTGACGGCGCTCGGGATCGGCGTCTGCGGCGGAAGCAGCCCGATCGGCTCGGTCCGGATCTCCAGGAAGCCATCCGCCTGCTGACGCACCTCCGCCTCCGGGTGGCCGAGCTCGACTACTGCCACTCGAACCTCCTCGGCGGTCGGGCGCTCGGCGAAGCGCACCTGCCAGACCGTGCCGCCGGTGAAGTCGACCGATGGACGCAGCCCGCCGAGGAGGATGAAGATCAGCCCCGGAATCGTGATCAGGGCGCTGAAGGCGAAATACCAGTTGCGCTTGCCGACGATGTCGAACATCGCTCAGCGCTCGACGTGGTACAGCGCGAGGTTGCGGCCCCAGTCCGTGCGCACCACGTAGCGCAGGATCGTGCGCGTGACGGTCACCGCGCTGAACATCGAAACGGCGACGCCGATGATCAGGACCAGGGCGAAGCCGCGGACCACGGTGGTCCCCTGCCAGTACAGCCACGACGCGACCAGGATCGAGGCCACGTTCGAGTCCAGGATGCTCGACCAGGCGCGGTTGAAGCCCGCCTCGATCGCCGGCACGAGCGTCTTGCCCGCGCGGATCTCCTCCTTCATCCGCTCGAAGATCAGGATGTTGGCGTCGACCGCCATCCCGATCGACAGGATGAAGGCCGCCACCCCGGCGAGCGTCAACGTCACGCCGATCAGCCGGAAGATTGCGTACGTGACCAGTGTGTAGAAGAGCAGTGCCAGGGCGGCGAGCACGCCGGGCAGGCGGTAGAAGGCGACCATGAAGATGAGGACAAGCACGAGACCGATCGTGCCGGCCACCAGCGCCTGCGCCAGGAAGTTCGCGCCCAGGGTCGGCGCAACCTCTTCCACCCCCTGCTGGGTGAGCGTGAGCGGCAGGGCGCCGAAGCGAAGCGTGTTGTACAGGGCCGTTCGCTCCACCTCGGCATCCGGACCGGTGCCGACCGTGATGACGGTGGTGCCACCACAGATCGCGCCGTTGATCGTCGGGACCGTGTAGACGATCCCGTCCAGGGCGATCGGGCCGGGTCGCTGCACGTTGGCCGTCGTGAAGTCGCACCAGATCTCGGACGCTGGGCTGCGCAGGTTGAAGACCACCCCCAGCTCGCCGGTCTGCGAGTCCGGCGCAACGCTCTGCGGGTCGATTGACCTCCCGTCGAACAGCTCGCCGATGGCCCCGCTGGCGATCAGGTCCGCGACATTCTGCTGCTCGGTCAGCGTCTGGCCACGCGGGTCGATGAACTGCAGCTGGCCGGTGGAGCCCACCAGCCGGAGGACCTGCTCGCGGTCCGAGACGCCTGGCACCTCGGCCACGATCCGTCGCTGCGCGCCGCGGATCTCGGTTCGCACCTGCGGCTCGGAGACGCCGATGCCGCCGACGCGTCGCTCGATGATGGTGCGGGCGGTCTCGAGCTGCTCGTCGGTCACCGCCTCGCCCTCCTGCGGCGCGACGGCGAGGATGACCCTGATCCCGCCCTGCAGGTCTAGGCCCAGGGTCGTCTTCAGCTCCCGCCCGAACACGCTCGACGGCAGCCAGTCGAGACCGAGCGTCTTGCGCGGGAGGTCGATGAAGATCGCGAGCAGGAGGGTGACGAGGATCACCCAGGGGGCGATGCGGCGCCAGGTCATGCTTCGGCCAACGGGTCCTTTCGAGGTGCGCTCAATTGCGGCAGACACCAAACGCGCCGCACATGGCGGCGGGCGGCGCGATTATAGGGCGCCGCGGCCGTCACGTCAGCATCCCCTCCCGCGCCAGGTGAGCCTTCAGCCGTTCCGCCACGTCCGAGCCGACTCCCGGCGTGGCCGCCACCTCCTCGACCGACGCCTCCCGGATCCGCCGCACGCTTCCGAACTGCTTGAGGAGCGCCTTCTTCCGCGCCGGGCCGATCCCGGGCACCTCGTCGAAGACGCTGGTCAGCGCCCGCTTGCTGCGAACGGCACGGTGGTAGGTGATCGCGAATCGATGCGCCTCGTCCCGAATCCGCTGCACCAGGTACAGCCCCTGGCTGTTGCGTGGCAGCACGATCGGGTCGCCACGAGCGGGCACATAGAGCTCCTCGAAGCGCTTCGCCAGACCGGCCAGCGGCACGTCAGTCAGCTCCAGCTCGCGCATGACGCCCACCGCCGCCGAAAGCTGGCCCTTGCCACCGTCGACGATCACGAGGTCAGGCAGCGCCCACCCCTCCGCGCGCCGCACCGATGCCGGTCGCTCCCCATCCACGGCATCCTCGTCCATACTCTCAGGCGCCTCGTCCGCCCCGACCGCGGCGAGCGAGAGTGCTCCCGTCTCGACGCGCAGCCGGGAGGCGCGGCTGAATCGGCGCCGCAGCACCTCGGCCATCATCCGGAAGTCATCGGGCGTCTCGCCCGATCGAATCCGGAAGCGGCGATACTCGCGCGGCTCGGGACGGCCGTTGAGGAAGACGACCATGCTGCCGACTGCGCTCGTCCCCTGGATGTTGCTCATGTCGTAGCACTCGATCCGCTCCGGCACGCGAGCCAGCCTCAGGGCCCCGGCGAGTTGATCGAGCGCCTCGTCGCGCTTGCCGGCATCCGCAAGCCACTCGGCGCGCTCCTTGGCGAGCGCCTCCACCGCGTTCTGGGTGGCGAGCGCCACCAGCCGTCGCTTCTCGCCGCGCTCGGGGACGCGCAGCGCCACCCGCGACCCGCGACGATCGGCCAGGAAGGCTGCCAGACCGCCGGCATCGGCCGGCTCCTGGGGAACCAGCACCTCGCGCGGAGGCCGCTCCGTGGCGGCGTAGTACTGCTGCAGGAACGAGGCGAGCACCTCGGCATCGGTCACGTCGCGGGCCCCCTCCACGATGAAGTGCTCGCGCCCGATCATCTTGCCGTTGCGGATCACGAAGAGCTGCAGACAGGCCTCGCCCTCCTTCCGGGCCATGCCGACCACGTCCTGCTCCGCGCGGCTGTAGGCGGCGACCTTCTGCTGCTCGATCGTGCGCTCGACGGCGCGCAGCTTGTCGCGGGTCACTGCCGCCTGCTCGTACCGCAGCGCCTCGGAGTGGCCCCGCATCTCGCCGCGCAGCTCGTCGGCGATCCCCTCCTGCTTGCCCTCCAGGAAGTCGACGATCCGCCCGATGGTGGCTCGATACGGCGCCTTCTCGATGGCCTGGATGCACGGCCCCTGGCAGCGGTTGATGTAGTACAGCAGGCAGGGGCGCTCCAGGACCCGCTTACCCTCGGGAATCTCCAGGTTGCAGGTGCGAAACGGGAAGATCTTGCGCAGCAGCTTCAGAGTCTCGTCGACGCTCGACGCCGACGCGTATGGCCCGAAGTAGCGGCTTCCGTCGCGAGCCAGCTTACGGGTGCGGACGATCCGCGGGAAGTCCTCACCGAGCGTGATCTTGACGAACGGGTAGGTCTTGTCGTCGCGCAGCCGGATGTTGAAGCGCGGACGGTGCTCCTTGATCAGGTTCCCTTCGAGCAGGTAGGCCTCGCTGATGGTGTCGGTCACGATGTAGTCGATGTCGGCCACATCGGCCGTCATGCGCAGGATCCTGGCGTCGAGCGGGCCCTTGCTCCCGAAGTAGCTCCGGACGCGGCTGCGCAGCGAATCGGCCTTGCCGACATACAGCACGCGACCGTTCTCGCCCTTCATCAGGTAGACGCCGGGCGAGGTGGGGAGCTGACGGAGGATGGCGCGCAGGTGCTGCTCGCGCGCGTCGGCGGGGGCCATGGACCGATTCTAGGCCGACACTCTCGATCCGTAATTCTCAGCGCCGGGGAGATATGTCGCGATCACGGCCCGCGCCACCACCAATTGCCAGGCCGTGAGAATTGACCGGTCGCATGGGCTCCATCGGGTGTTTTTCGCCCCGTAGGTCCCCGGAGATGAGAACTGGGGCGGCAGTTACCCAGTCGCGCTCAAGGTGCCAGGCTGGCGCTCGGCGTGGGCGTCGGGATCGGCCGGGCAAGCTCGGTGCCCAGGTAGGCCTGCAGCGGCGCGTAGTCCGTCGCGCTCGATCGGCCGAGGACCACCAGGATGTACTGCCCGATGGTATTCGTGGTCGCCTCCAGGATGACTCCCTCCTTCATCTCGATGCGGCGGTCGGGATTCATGTGACCGCTGAGCAGGAACAGGTCGAAGGCCGAAAGATCGGTCTTCATCCGCCCCGCCAGGGCATCCATCATCTGCAGTCCCGGACCGATCGAGCCCAGCCCACCCTCGCCCAGCTTGGTGCGCAGGGCAGAAAGGACCCGTTGCTGGCGCACAGAACGGGCGAAATCGCTCGACTCAGCCGGTACGCTCGTATACCGGGCGCGGGAGTAGTCGAGCGCCGCCTTGCCATCAAGGTAGAGCTCCCCCTGCGCGAAGGCGCCACGAGTGAACTTGCCGGCGAGAAAGTCCCCTTCGTGCCAGGTGATGTTGAATGCGGTGGGGTTCACGACCGTGACGCCGCCCACGGCGTCGACTATCGCGCGGAAGCCCGCGAAGTCGATCGCCATCCAGTGATCCAGCGTGAGCCCGGTCAGCTGCGACAGCACCGTCGTGGTGAATCGTGCTGCTTCCTCGATCCCGCCGACCTGGTAGCCGATCGCGAACGCCTCGTTGATCTTGCCGTTGTTCGGCATGGCCGGGTTGCCCTCGACCCACAGGTCGCGCGGGATCGGGATCACGCTGGTGGTGTCGGTGATGGGATCTATCGAGATGATCTGGATCGAGTCGGCGAGGTAGCTTCCGCCGTGATGCTCCGGGCCGCCGTACCCGAAGAGCACCACGTTGACCCGCTCCTCGCCCTGCAGCGGGCCAAAGAGTGCCGAGGAGGTGGTCGGTGCCGTCGAGACCGTCTCGTTGAAGGCCGAGACCCGCTGCCAGAGCAGGATCGCGCCGAGCACGGCGATGAGCAGGAGGAGGGTGAAGGCCAACAGCAGGATGCGTTTGATCGACCGCGGGCGCCGCGCCGGAGCGACGGCGTAGGGGTCGATGCCACGCGCCCGGAGCTCCTCCTCGCGGCGGGCCGCTGCACGCATGCGGCGAGCGCGGGCGGTGGGCGAGGCGTGGTGCGAGCGGTCGCGGCGGATCATCGACTCCTTCAGCGGGATGGCCGGCGACAGGATAGCGGCACCGGCCGAGGGTTTGCCCCGGGTAGACTCCAACCTGAGGAGAGCCGCACATTCCGACCCTCCCCTGAGCAGAAAGGGCGGACCAGATATGAGCGATCAGCCGGCAATCAAGGCGACGAAGACGAAGACAACGTTCCGGCAGGAATGCGCGGTCTCAGCTGTCATCTCAGCGACCCCGGAGAAGATCTGGCGGCTCCTTACCAACGCTGACGATATGGTCCGTTGGAATTCCACGCTGACGAGCGTGGAGGGGGCCATTGAGTTAGGCGGCACCGTGAAGATGAGGGTCCCAGAGGTGCCCGGCAGAGTCTTCAAGATTCGGGTCACCACGTTCACACCGGACCGCGAAATGGTATGGACGGACGGAAACCCCGTCATGTTTCTCGGTGTTCGAACCTATCGTTTGACACCGAACGCGAACGACACGACTACCTTCGAAATGACCGAGGTCTTCTCCGGCCTCATGCTGCCCATGATTGTCGGGCGGTTACCCGATTTCAAACCCATCTTCGAGCGCTATGCGGCGGACCTGAAGAGGGAAGCAGAAGCGACTTGATCGAGCGCGGTGCTGCTCAAGTTCTCCCCACGGGCGGACACGAGCCGCGTCAGCGGCGCTGACGCATTCACGTCTCCTCCCAAGGTTGGCGCGGCGTGGGCCGGAGGTGGAGGGGATGCAGCCGTGAGACCATCGGTCGCATGGACCAGAAGCTCGGACCAAGGAAGAAGATCGGGCTCGTCGCCCATGACAACAAGAAGCGGGATCTCCTCGATTGGGTGAAGTTTAACCGCCGGCTCCTGGCAGGACACGACCTGGTAGCGACGGGTACGACCGGGACAATCCTGGAGGAGGTGCTGGGGACGGGAATCCGGAAGCTGCGGAGCGGGCCGCTGGGGGGCGACCAGCAGCTCGGAGCGCTCATCGCGGATGGCGAGATCGACTTCCTCGTCTTCTTCTGGGATCCGCTCGAGCCACAGCCGCACGATCCCGACGTCAAGGCGCTGCTCCGCATCGCGGTGGTCTGGAACATACCGATCGCGTGCAATCGCGCCTCGGCCGATTTCATGATCTCGTCGCCGCTGATGGCCAGCGACTATGAGCGCGAGATGCCCGATTACCAGGCCTACATCGAGCGGCAGATCGCCCGCGGATGATTCGACATGCTTCACT
>DASQFY010000084.1:0-3390 GCA_035632895.1 Candidatus Dormiibacterota bacterium | reverse complement strand
TTCTCGGGCAGCAGCGAGGGCTGCGTCACCGATGCCGCCGCCGACCTCGAGGCGATCCTCGCCAACCCTGCCGGGTTCTACGTGAACGTCCACACCGCCGACTACCAGGCCGGCGCAGTCCGCGGCCAGCTGGCCACCCTGTCCGGCCCGCCGAATACGGCCCTTGCGCGCCCGACAGGCTCACCGCTGGTGGCTCTGGGCACGCTGGTCATGCTGATCGGACTTGCGGCCGTGCTGCGGGTGGTTCGCGCCCGAGGCTGACCGCCGGCCCGCACGACGACGGGCGGGGGCCGCGCGGCTGCCGCCCGTCATCCACACTGGCGGCGTCATCGGAATGAGCATCGGCCGAGGACTGATCGTCGCGACACTGGCGCTCGCCCTGGCGGGCTGCGGGGACGCGACGCGCACCGATGGCAGCCAGGCCCTGCCCACGGCGTCGGTTGAAGCCCGAACGGCCGCGCCTCCTGGAGCGACGGTGACTGGCTCGCCCGAGATCAGCCCCATTCCGGTCGGTCTGCTCCTGCCCACGGAGCTCGGCGGGGTCGAGCTCCACACCTTCGCCGTTGGCCAGGACAGCGTGGCGCGGCTGCTCACCGAGCTGGACGCGGCGCCGGCCGAGCTGGAGATCGCGTACGCCAGCGAGCATGGAGCGCGCTTCCTGCAGCTGTACGCGCTCCGGGTGCGAGGCGTGGACGGCGAAGCGCTGCTGAACGCCTTTGTGGCCGCGGCTTACGACCCTGCAGCCGGCACCATCGACCGCTCGGACGAGGAGATCGCAGACCATTCGGTGACGGTCATCAACCAGCCCGCCACCGCTGGTCGCCTCGGCACCTTCTACGCCTACACGCTCGGCGACGCGTTGCTCGTTGCCCAGGGCTTCGACCGGCAGACCGTTGAGGATGGCCTGGGCGCGCTTCCCTGAACCCCGCGCCGTTTCATCGTGTACAAAGGAGCAAAGCCTCCTCGGAGTACCCCACGCCGGTGCAGTCCTCCCTTGCCGCGTGGCGGGTGAGCCTGCGCCGCATGCGCGCGGACTGGCTCATCGTTGCCGCTGCGTGGCTCATCGCGTTGCTCGCCGCCACGCTGCTGGCGGCTGGCCCGATCTACGCCAGCGCCGTCTCCCTGGCCGGGCTCAACCGCGTGCTGACCGAGGCACCCGCCGCGGTGGCGAACGTCCAGGCTTCCGTTCGCGTCGAAGTGGGGACCGCCACCGACGTGAGCCAGGCCGTGGTCGACGAGCTGGAACGAGCGGCTGGCTCGGTGGGCGGACAGGTGGTGCGCCTTGGTCGATCAGACACCTTCGTCCTGCCTGGACAGCCAGCCGACGCGGTGCGCGACCTGGCGGTGATCGGTTTCATGACCGGTATGGACGAGCACGCCACGCTCACTGCCGGCGATTGGCCGTCCCCGACCGTGGCGGCAACCGATCCGATCCAGGTCGTGGTCGGCGGGAACATCGCCGGGCCGCTGGGCTTGAGCGTCGGTGACGAGCTCCAGCTGCAGAGCCGGGCGGACGACGAGCTGGCCATTCGGGTCCGCGTGGTGGGCATCTTCCAGATCACGCGCGTCGATGACCCGGTCTGGTTCAACGAGTCGCAGATGCTGGATGGAGTCAACGAGAGCGACGAGTACCGCACTTTCGGACCGCTGCTGACGACGCCACAGGACCTCGTCGCCCGAGCTGCGGGCGCTCGTGTCCAGCTCCAATGGAGGCTCCTTCCGGACTTCGACCGGCTGACCATTCCGGCGGCTAGCCAGCTGCGCACCCGCATCGAGAACCTCCCTGGGCGGCTCGAGTCGGCGGTCGAGGTTGCCCCTTCCAGCGTGGTCACCGGCCTCGATCGGATCATCGCCGACGCGGAGCGCTCGCTCCTCGCCAGCCGCACCGGCATCCTGCTGTTGATGGCGCAGCTGGCAGTCCTCGCCGGCTACGCCATCCTGCTGACGGCGGCGTTGCTGGTGGACCATCGGCGCGTCGATACGGCGCTGCTGCGCTCGCGCGGCGCCAGCTCGCTGCAGGTGGCGGGCATGGCGCTGACGGAGGGGCTGCTGATCGCCGTGTCGGCGGGCCTTGCCGCGCCATGGCTGGCCGCCGGGGTGCTGCGACTCTTCAACGTCGCCGGGCCGCTCGCGGACGTGGGCCTGCGGATCGAGCCTGGCGTGACGGACGACGCCTTCCTCGCGGCCGGTGCCGCCGCGGCCGCCTGCGTCATCCTGCTCGTGCTGCCGGCCCTGCTGGCGGCGCGCTCCTTCGCGGCGGAGCACAGCGCGATCTCGCGTCACGAGACCCGCACCATCGGGCAGCGGGTTGGGCTCGACATTGCGCTGCTGGCCATTGCCGCGCTCGGGTTCTGGCAGCTGCGCCTGTACGGCAGCCCGCTCACGGAGTCGGTGCGCGGAACCCTGGGACTCGATCCACTGCTGGTCGGCGCTCCGGCGATGGGCCTGCTGGCTGGCGCGGTGGTCGCGCTGCGGCTGATCCCGCTGCTCGCGCAGGTCGTGGAACGCGGGGTGGTCCGTGGACGCGATCTGGTGTCCGCCCTGGGGGCCCGGCAGGTGGCGCGTCGCCCGCTGCGCTACACGCGCGCCGCCCTGCTGCTCATGCTGGCCATGGCGATGGGCGTGTTCGCCCTCTTCTACACCGTCACGTGGTCCGACTCGCAGCGAGACCAGGCCGAGTTCCAAGTCGGCGCCGACGTGCGCGTCACGCCAGGACGATCGACCGGGACCCTGGCGCGCTGGGAGCTCGACGGCGCCTACGACGCGCTGGCCGGCGAGGTGGCGCACATGCCGGTCACCCGCCGGGACGTCCGGATCTCGCGTTCGGCAGGCACCGCGGAGCTGCTGGCCATCGACAGCAGCGTCGCCCCCGAGATCGTGCACCTGCGGCCAGATCTGGCTGATGCCTCGCTCGCCAGCGTGCTTGAGCCGCTGGCGGCGGGGCGCGCAAGGCCCACGCTCGCTCGGCTGGCAGGCGAGCCGACCATGCTGCGCCTGACGGTCGACGTCGAGATCCGAGCGATCGCACGTCGCGTCTTCGACTTTGATGCCACAGAGTTCATCCTCGAGCCGGCCGAGCTCGCGCTGCTCGGCAGCGGCCCGGTGCTGAACGGCGCGATCGTGGTGCGTGACGCGCGCGGCGAGCTGTACCGCTTCTGGTCTGACCCTGTCCCCATCCACGACGGTTTCGAGCAGCTGCTTGTGGTACTGACTGAGGGCACGGTCGAGGGACGCAGCGGGCTCGCCTACCCGCTCGACGTGGTCAGCATCGACCTGGCCTTCGCGCTGCCGAACCTCCTGGCCGCCACGGCCGCCACCGCCGCGATTACCGAAGTGGCCGCCGGCGTCGGATCAGCCGGAAGCTGGCAGGCGGCGGACCTGGCTGCCGCC
>DASQFY010000083.1:0-11055 GCA_035632895.1 Candidatus Dormiibacterota bacterium | reverse complement strand
GATCCCCGAGCCGATACCTACCGGCGCTCGTGGGTGCTCGACTGGCTGACGACGGTCGACCACAAGAAGATCGGCATCCTCTACATCGTCAACAGCTTCCTGTTCTTCTTCGCGGCGGGGATCCTGGCGCTGGTCATCCGCTCCGAGCTGGCCGTCCCCGGCCTCCAGTTCGTTGACGAGGCGACCTACAACCAGGCCTTCACGATGCACGGCACGATCATGATCTTCCTCTTCATCGTGCCGGTGCTGTCCGGCTTCGCGAACTACGTGGTGCCGCTGCAGCTGGGCGCTCCGGACATGGCCTTCCCGCGCATCAACGCGCTCAGCTTCTGGCTGCTGCCCCTGGGCGGCGGGCTCATCTTCTCGGGCTACCTGTTCGGCGGGGCGGCGGCGGAGGGCTGGACCGGGTACGCGCCGCTCTCGAACGACACCTACGCGTCAGGCGTCGGTACCGACCTGTGGCTCATCGGCCTCACGCTGGTCGGCACGGCCTCGATCCTGGGCTCGGTCAACATCATCGCCACCGTGTTCAAGATGCGAGCGCCTGGCATGACCCTCATGCGCATGCCGATCTTCGTCTGGACCGTCCTCGTCACCGCGGTCCTGATCCTGCTCGCCACGCCGGTGCTGACCGCCGGGCTGATCGCGCTCTTCATTGATCGCAACTACGGCGGCAGCTTCTTCGACGCGGCCACCGGGGGCAACCCGATCCTGTGGCAGCACATCTTCTGGTTCTTCGGTCACCCGGAGGTGTACATCGTCATCCTGCCGGCGATGGGCGTGGTGAGCGAGATCCTGCCGGTCTTCAGCCGCAAGCCGCTGTTCGGGTATCGGGCCTTCGTCTTCGCCACCATCGCCATCGGCCTCCTCAGCTTCAGCGTGTGGGCGCACCACATGTTCACGACCGGCGTCGTGTTCCTGCCCTTCTTCGCCTTCATGACCGCGCTGATCGCGGTCCCGACCGGGGTCAAGATGTTCAACTGGATGGCGACCCTGTGGCGGGGCTCGATCTCGCTGACGACCCCCATGCTCTTCGCGCTCGGTTTCGTGAGCATGTTCCTGATCGGCGGCATCACGGGCGTGATGCTGAGCGCCCCGGCGGTCGACTTCCATCTCCAGGACACCTACTTCGTGGTCGCCCACCTCCATTACGTCTTCTTCGGCGGGTCGGTCTTCGGGGTCTTCGCGGCAACCTATTTCTGGTTCCCGAAGATGACCGGCCGGCGCCTGAACGAAGGTCTGGGCAAGGTCCACTTCTGGATCCACTTCATCGGGTTCAACCTGGCCTTCTTCCCGATGCACGAGCTCGGCATCAGCGGCATGCCGCGCCGGGTCTCCGACTACTCGCCCGATGCCGGCTGGAACATGTGGAACCTGGTCTCCACCGCCGGCGCGTTCATGATCGCGATCAGCGTCCTGCCATTCCTGGTGAACGTGATCGCCACCTTCATCAACGGCGAACGGGTCGGCGACGATCCGTGGGAGGCGAACACCCTCGAGTGGGCTACCTCATCGCCGCCGCCGCCCTACAACTTTGACAAGCTCCCGCCGATCCGCAGCGAGCGGCCGGTCTTCGACCTGCGTCACAAGCACGACGCAGAGCATCTCGCGCCGGGCGAGATCCAGGGTCCGAGCGAGGAGTCGCCATCGTGAGCGTCGAGGCCCCGACCAGCATGAGCGCCGACATCACGACGCGGATCGAGATCAGCCACCGCGAGGCGGGCATGCCGACGCCGCTCGTCGGCATGCTGCTCTTCATCGCCAGCGAGGTGATGTTCTTCGGTGGACTGTTCGCCGCCTACTTCAACGCCCGCGCCGGGTTCGTGGGCGAATGGGGCCCGCCGGCGCCGGCGCCCGAGCTCGAGATCCTGCCGATCGCCCTGCCGCTGACCATCATCCTGGTGATCTCCAGCCTGACCATGCAGCTCGGCGTGTGGGCCATCCGTCGCGGCAACCAGGGCCGCATGCGGATGTGGACCGCGATCACGCTCATCCTGGGCGTCACCTTCGTCGCCGGCCAGCTGTACGACTATTCGACCCTGGGATTCGGCATCAGCGACGGTGTCTTCGGGACCGTCTTCTACACGCTCACCGGCTTCCACGGCGCGCACGTCTTCGGTGGGACGGTGGGTCTCACGATCCTGGTTGCCAGGGCGACCCAGGGTCAGTTCAGCGCCCGGAACCACGTCGCGGTGGAGGCGATCAGTATCTACTGGCACTTCGTCGACGTCGTCTGGATCGCGCTCTTCACCACGCTCTACTTCCTGCGCTAGGAGGACCGATGCCTGCCAACGACACAGCCTTCGGCCTGGGGCTGCTGGGGATCGGCATCGTGCTGGTGCTGGCGATCGTGTTCGCCATCACGATGAGAACCGGGCGGGGCGCCGCCTCGCGTGCCGCGCCACCGCCCGGCGTCCACATGCCTTCGCCGAGCATGCTGCCGGTGGTGCTCTCGGTGGGGGCCGCGCTGCTCGGCGCCGGGCTCGCCTTCCGCGCCAACGGTCAGTTGGCGAACCCGTTCCTGGCCATCCCCGGCCTGCTGGTCCTGCTGTATGCCATCTGGGGTTGGGTCCGGGACGCCGGTCGAGAGTGGCGCGACGTCGAGCGCGGCCCGCACGACGACGCGCAGAAGCATTGATCAGCCCGTGACGGCGGCGACGGCCAGCACCCCTGCGCGTCAAGCCCCGGCGCCGGCATCGGCCGGCCGACGCTCATCTCGCGCGCGGCTGGTCGTGGCCGCCACCCTGCCGCTCCTCCTGCTGGCGCTGTGGGGTGCCTCGCTGGCGACCCGCGGCTTGCCGGCGGCCGGCGCGCAGGTCGGCGATATGGCGCCGACCTTCGCGCTCGCCGACCTTGATGGCAATCCCCTGCGCCTGGCGGATCTCCGTGGGCGACCCGTGGTGCTCAACTTCTGGGCGAGCTGGTGCGGGCCGTGCGTCGAAGAGTTCCCGATCCTGCAACGTGCGCTCGCCAGGCATCGCGCCGCCGGACTGGTGGTGGTGGGCGTGGTGGTACGCGACAACTCGGAGGCGGCCCGCGACTTCATGGCGCGCATGGGTGCCAGCTGGCCGGCTGCCATGGACCCCAGCGAGGACGTGGCGCGTCGATTCGGGATCTACGCGCCACCCGAGACGTTCTTCATCGATCCCCAGGGCGTGGTTGCCGGCCGCCAGATCGGTCAGCTGACCGTCGCCGACCTGGACCGCCAGCTGGCGCTGATCCTCGACAAGGAGTGAGCCTGATGACCGACAACCTTCCGGCCAAACGCGAGGAGGGGTCCCTGGTAGTGGATACCGTCCATGACCTCCACGCCGATCACCACGATCCGCAGCATCAGCACGTCCAGCAGAACCTTGCGGTCGCTCTCATGCCGCTGGCCCTGATTGCGTTCCTCGTCCTTTCCTTCGTCGTCGCCGCCTGGACCGTCCTGGCCGCCCAGCCGGGCCCCTGACGGTTTGTGACCCGGGCGATCGCTCAGTGATCGTATCGGCCAAATTGGAAACTTCGCGGCGCCCGTCTTGGCTGCCAGGAACGGCGGACGACCCAGGCCGCCATCCACGGGCCGGAACTTGGCCGATAAGATCGCCCTCTGATCGACGGCCGGCCCAAGCACGAGCGCTCTGGCGCTTCGCCAGCGGCGGCGCTAGAGTCCTGCCAACATCCGCCCCTGCCCACGATGCGCGGACGATCGTGATGGAGAATCGAGGAGGACCGATGTCGACGACCGAGCGCCCATTCAGGTCCGAAGCCCGATCTCGCCTGAGGCCGTCCGCGCTCGCCGCGGCGCTGGTCGCGGCGCTCGTCCTCCTGCTGGCCGCCTGCGGGGGAGGCGGGGGAGGCGGCGGTGGCGGCGGGGACAGCGCGCTGATGCTGCGCGTGGCCGTCATCAACGAGACGACCGACGACCTTGCCATCTCGCTCGATGCCACCGAGCCCGGCGAGCCGCAGACCCTGGCCACCTGCAAGGGCGAGGTGTACGCCTTCGAACTTCCGGAAGGCGAGGAATGGGTGCTCACCCTCAACGGCCAGACGGTGATCGACTCGCTCGACCTCGAAGCCAACCTGATCGACCGAAACCTCACCGCCGAGGTGCAGGCGAACGAGGACGGCACCGTCAGGTTGGAGCGCATCCAGGCGGGATCGCAGGTAAGCCGGCCGGCCCAGCTGGGGATCTGCACCTGACCGACGCCCGGCCGATGAGCGGCCGGCGCAGCGATGGATCGGTCCGGGGTCAGGCCGGATAGCGACGCTGCACGTAGTCGTCGAGGATCTCGAGGAAGCGCGGCACGATGTCGTCGCCGCGGAGCGTGGTGCGCAGCTCGCCATCGACAAAGACGGGCGCCACCGGCTCCTCGAAGGTGCCCGGCAGGCTGATCCCGATGTCGGCGTGCTTCGATTCGCCCGGCCCGTTCACCACGCAGCCCATGACTGCCACCCTGAGCTCCTCGACACCGGGGTGCGCGTCGCGCCAGGCGGGCATCTGTTCGCGCAGGTAGTCCCCGATGTCGCGGGCCATCTCCTGGAAGAAGGTGGAGGTCGTGCGTCCGCAGCCGGGACAGGCGCTGACCTGTGGCGTGAAGCTGCGCAGGCCTAATGATTGCAGCACCTGCTGGGCGACCTGCACCTCCTCGGTCCGATCGCCGCCCGGCGAGGGCGTGAGGCTCACCCGGATGGTGTCGCCGATGCCGCGCTGGAGCAGGATCGCCAGGCCAGCGGTCGAGGCGATGATCCCCTTGCTGCCCATGCCGGCCTCGGTTAGGCCCAGGTGCAGCGGGTAGTCGCAGCGCGCCGCCAGCCGGGTGTAGACCTCGACCAGGTCCTCGACGCCGCTCACTTTGGCGGAGATGAGGATCCGGTCGTGGCCGAGGCCCGTCTCCTCCGCCAGCCGCGCGGAGCGCAACGCCGACTCGAGCATGGCCTCGATCATCACCTCGCGCGAGTCGCGCGGCTCGGGCAGGGCAGCGTTGGTATCCATCATCTCGGTCAGCAGCTGCTGATCGAGGCTGCCCCAGTTGACGCCGATGCGCACCGGCTTCCCGTTGCTGACCGCCACCTCCACGATCCGCGCGAAGTTCTCGTCCCGCCGCTTGGCCCCGACGTTGCCGGGGTTGATGCGGTACTTCGCCAGCGCTGCGGCGCATTCCGGGTACTTCGTCAGCAGCAGGTGGCCGTTGTAGTGGAAGTCGCCGATGATCGGCACCCCCACGCCCAGCCGGTCGAGCTTCTCGCGGATGACCGGCACCGCCTTGGCGGCCTCATCGTTGTTGACCGTGACCCGCACCAGCTCCGAGCCGGCGTGCGCCAGCTGGGCAACCTGGATGGCGGTGGCGTCCGGATCGGCGGTATCGGTGTTGGTCATCGACTGGACGACCACCGGGTGTCCGGAACCGATGGGCACCCCGCCCACGTCTACGGTGGTGGTGAGACGACGCTCGATCACGCTTCGCATCGTACCGGCTTCCCCTGACCGCCGCCCGGCGCCGATCCGGCACGCGGCGTGCAATGCGATGCGCCCGTGAGCGAAGTGAGGGAGCCGCTCCGCGGTTATGCGTGGCCGACGGTCGGCGTGGTCGAGGACGATCCGGCCGTGGCTGCCCTGGCGGCGGAGCTGTGCCACGGGCTGGGCGCTACCGCCATCGCTTCCCACACCTGCCGGTGGTCTGCTGGACCGCCAGCCAGCCGGAGGAGCTGCCGGCGATGCTGCACGCCGATCCGATGACTCGGGTGGTCGACAAGGCCGCCGGCGTGCCCGCGTTCGAAGCCGCGCTTGGGTGGGCGCTCGGCGTCGAAGCTCGGAGCCTGCCAAAGGTCCTCGCCTGAGCCTGGCTCGCGACCGGCCCGCATCGGTCCATTCGACGACTTCGCTATGCTGCTTCCATGACCGCAACCGTACCGCCCACCACGGGCGTTTCCACGCCTGACGACACCGATACCCGCCACCGCAAGGTCGCGATCATCGGTTCCGGCCCGGCCGGCTTGACAGCCGCCATCTACGCCGCGCGCGCCAACCTGGAGCCGATCCTCTTCGCTGGCAATCAGCCGCTTGGGCAGCTGATGATCACGACCGACGTCGAGAATTACCCCGGCTTCCCCGCCGGCATCCAGGGGCCAGAGCTAATGCAGCTCTTCCGCGACCAGGCGGAGCGCTTTGGCACGACCATGATCGACCGGGACGTGACCAAGGTGGACTTCAAGACAGAGCGCCCGTTCCACCTGTGGGTCGGCGCGGACGAGTACATAGCCGACTCCGTGATCGTCGCCACCGGCGCCTCCGCCCTGTGGCTTGGGATCCCCTCCGAGGAGGCCTTCCGCGGGCGCGGGGTGAGCGCCTGCGCGACCTGTGACGGCTTCTTCTTCCGCGACCGCGAGGTGGCGGTGGTCGGCGGTGGCGACACCGCGCTGGAGGAGGCGCTGTTCCTGACCCGCTTCGCCTCCAAGGTCACCATGCTGGTTCGCCGCGACCAGTTCCGCGGCAGCAAGATCATGCAGGACCGAGCGTTCGCCCACCCGAAGATCGACGTGCGCTGGAACACCGAGGTGACCGATGTCTTCGGAGAGATGACGGTCAATCAGCTCGGCCTCCGGGATACGGGCACCGGCGAATCCTCCAAGCTGGAGGTGCAGGGGCTGTTCGTGGCGATCGGCTACAAGCCGAACACCGAGCTGTTTCGGGGCCAGCTGGACCTTGACCCGCGGGGCTACTGCAAGACGGCCGATGGCGACACGAACACCAACGTGGAGGGCGTGTTCGTCGCCGGCGACGTCCACGACCACCGCTATCGCCAGGCGGTCACCGCTGCCGGCGACGGCTGCAAGGCCGCGATCGACGCCGAGCGCTGGCTGGAGTCCATCGGGGAAGTCCAGGCCTCCACCGCCACCAACTGGTAGCCCGTCCCGCCTACGTCTCGGCGAGCAGCTCGGCAGCCAGCTCCTGAGTCACGCCCTCGCGGCCGGCCACCGCCATGTGCTGGAGCGTGGTGCGCCAGCGCGAATCCGCGTCGAACGCAATGGCGAGCTCTCGCCGACCGGCAGGCACGTCGCCGGCGGTAGCCAGCTCGACGCCCCGCCAGAAGACGAGCTCATAGGCGTCGGGCGCCAGGCGGCGCGCCTCCGCGTAGCGCTCGTCGCCGCTCCGCCCGGACTTGGCGGCCGCGCCCTCGTCGTCGAGCAGCTCGTAGGCGAGCTGCAGTGTGACGATTCGCCGCAGCTCGGGCACCGGATCGGGGTGATCCTCGATGCGCAGATCCATCAGCCTGCCGCGCCAGGCCGCTGGGTGGAGCGTGGCGTCGACCACCATGATCGCCGCCGACTGGCGGCCCCGGACGTCGCCGCCTTCCGCTTCTGCGGCCTCGAGCGCACGCAGCAGGCGCTCCACGAATGGCTCGCCCGCGGCCAGGCCCGCCTCGTACGCCGCCGCCATGGCGGGCCAGCACGTCTCGCGCTCCAGGAGGTTGCCCTGGACAGTAAAGCCGTCGCGGACCAGGTGGCCGCAGGCCGGAATGCACTCGGCGCCGGTGTGCGCGGCGGCGCGACCCGTGGTATCGACGACGCCCAGCTGTCGGACCTGCGGCCGGTCGTCCGACGCCACCAGCGCGGCCACCACCTCCTGTGCGGAGCGGCCGGCCCGCAGCAGCTCGAGGCCGATTGGCCCGAACGAGATGTTGACGCTGGCCTGCGTGGCGACCGCGCCCACGCCCGCCTCCAGCCACGGGACGACCGGCCCGACCCCGAGGTAGTGAGACTGCACGGCCACGCCGAAGTGGCCGCTCGCCGGGTCCCGAGCGACGATGCTGTAGGTCACGTCATGAGCCTACACGCAGCGGTCGCGATGATCACCGGCTCCTGATCCGGCCTTGATTGGCCGATGACCGTGGGAGGCGTAGACTCATACGTCCAAGAGGAACCGGCCCCGAGCCTAGTGGAGGAAAGCATGAACGCATTCATCATCGAGCTCGAGAACCGGCCCGGCAGCCTGGCGTCGGTGGCCGAGGCCATCGCGCAGCGGGGGATCAACATCACCTCGACAGCCGGTGCCACCGTCGGCAACAAGGGCT
Source organism: Candidatus Dormiibacterota bacterium (assembly GCA_035632895.1). Lineage (GTDB taxonomy): Bacteria > Chloroflexota > Limnocylindria > QHBO01 > QHBO01 > DASQFY01. Next base: position 3,001 of record DASQFY010000083.1, on the reverse strand, counting down.
CCATCGCGATCCTGACCAACGACGAGGCGGGCACCCGCTCCGCGCTCGAGGCGGGCGGCTTCGCCTACCGCGAGATCGGCCTCGTCTCGGCCGCGATCGAGGACAAGCCCGGGACCCTGGCAGCGGCCGCACGGCGGCTGGCCGATGCCGGCATCAACGTCGAGACTCTGCTGCCGACCGGCATGGACGGCGGCAAGGTGCAGATCGCCATCGGCGTCAGCGACATCGGGGCGGCCCAGCGGGCCCTCGGAGAGCTGGCAGCGGTCGGGATCTGACCGTTCTCCACCGAGTCGCGTCGCCGATCGGGCGGCGCGGCCCGCATCGGTCCAGGCCCGGCTAGGTCTGGCGGGGCCCCAGCGCCTGACGAGCGACGTCAGGCAGGTCCGTCACGAACGCCCACAGCCGGTAGGCGGCCAGCTGCTGCATGCGCTCCGGGTCGTTGACGACATAGCAGCCCAGCTGACGGCCATACGCCATCGCCTGCGCCAGCATCGGGGCCGGGTCGAGGCCAAGGTCGCCGTCCCACACGTGGACGCCGGTGTGGCCGCGCTCGACCGCCCAGCGCATGGCCGGTTCGAAGGGCTGGTTCGGCACCAGCAGATAGCCGGTCGGCAGCTCCGGGTCGAGCTCGTGCGCGCGGTCGATGGAGGCCTCGTCGAAGCTGATCACGCTCGCCCGTCCGGCGGCATGCACCGCTGAGCCGCGCAGCGCATCGACACAGGCGTCCACCGCTGCGCGAGCCTTCACCTCCACCACCAGGCCCATCCCTTCCGGGAGCCAGGCGATCACCTCGGGCAGGGTGGGAACCTTCAGGCGGCGGCCCGCGAAGGGATGTGCGCCATCGGGCGTCGCGAACTGAGCGCCGGCGTCGGCCTTGCGGATCTTGGCCATCGTCATCTCGCGGACCGCGCCGCTGGCGTTGGTCGTGCGGTCCAGGGTCTCGTCGTGGATGACCGCCAGCTTCCCGTCCTTCGTCAGGTGGACGTCCAGCTCGATCGCATCGGCGCCCATCTCGACGGCGAGCTTGTACGACTCCATGGTGTTCTCCGGCGCATGGCCCGATGCACCTCGGTGCGCGACCACGATCGTCATTACGGCACCTCACCAGGCGGCACGATGGCCGGCTCGAGCGGGGTGGCCAGCGGCGACTCGACATCGGGCTCCCGGCCCTCGGGCACCCGCCGTACGATCAGGAAGCCGACCACCATCAGCACCAGCAGGCTCAGGATCGCGATCCGGTAGGCGTCGCGGCCGAGCGATGGCTGGAGGAGGCCGATGATAGCGCCATACATGAGCGGTCCGACCACGGCGCTCGCCTTCCCGGCCAGGCCGTAGAGCCCGAACATCTCACCAACCTGCGCCGGCGGCGCCAGCCGGAGCAGCAGGAGACGGTCCGTCACGGCCACGCCGCCCAGCCCGGAGCCGAGGATCGCCCCGGCGAACAGGAACGGCACGCGGTCGAGGGTCAGGCCCACGATGAGGAGGCCGACCGCCCACGAGCCCAGCACCCACATCAACGTGCGCTTCGGTCCGATCCGATCGGCGAGCAGGCCCCACCCGAACGAGGCGACCACGGCCGCTACCGTCAGGCCGATGAGCACGAAGCGCGCCTCGGTCTGGCTGAATCCGATGGCGTTGATGGCGAACAGGCTCATGACCGCGATCGCGGTATTGATGGGGTCGGTGTAGAAGAAGCGACCCACGATGAAGCGCATGAGCCCGGGGAAGCGTCGCGCGTTGCGGATCGTGTTGGCCACCTGGGACCACGAGCTCAGCGCGTCGGTGGCTCGGAAGCGAACGCCTTTCCTGGTGCGCTCATGCACGATCACGAAGATCGGGATCGCGAAGACAGCGAATAGCGATCCGATGAGCACGAAGCTGGCCGCCGTGGTCTCGCCCTCGTCGGTGACGGTCAGCCCGAAGAGGAGGCCGGAGACGATTGTCCCGACGTAGCCGAGCGCCACGCCAACGCCGGACAGGCGACCGAGCTTCCCGGGATGAGCGACGTCCGGCAGCAGGGCGTCGTAGTAGATGAGTGCTGCCTGGAACGCGAAGTTGGCGATCGCGAAGAAGAGCAGCCCCAGGCCGATGTCGACGAAGCCGATGAACAGGGTCGGCCCGACGCACATGACCGTGAATACGAGCAGATAGCGCTTGCGGCCGCCGGTGCGGTCGGACATGGCCCCCAGCACCGGCGAGACGGCGGCGTTGACCGCCACCGAAACGCTGAGGGCTACGGTGAACAGAAAGGTACCGGTCGCCTCGCCCAGGAAACGAGTCGCCCACGGGCCCATCGCAAAGCTGACGATGGCGAAGCTGAAGATCGTGTTCGCGAAGTCGTAGAGCGCCCAGGAGAGCCCCTCCAGCGCGCTGCCTGATCGGGTCAGTCGCCCGAGGCCGCGCCACCACGCCGCCGGCGCCAGCGCGCTCATCTCAGAAGCCGCTCACGCCCGGATCATACCGACGCCGTAGGCGCCGTTACGCGCCGCTACGCGCAGCGGAGGCAAGCGGCGGCGGATCGCTGGTGGCGGCGTATCGCTGGTGGCGATCAACGGGAGCCGATAGGCCTTTCCCGGCATCACCTGATCGCTGGCAGCGATCGCACAGCGCCAATGGGCGCGTATCGGTGCGGTTAGATCGCCGGGAGCGATGTTGTCAGGAGCGCAGCGGCTGTCCCAGGACGGTGGTGATGGCGCGGACGACCTGCTCCGCGTCGAAGCCCGGCCCGCGCTCCGCCTGGTGGGCGATGGCGCCGTGCAGGAGCAGCGCCGCGGCCATGGCGAGCGCCTCGACGTCCAGGTCCGCCGGCGCCTCGCCGCGGGCGATCGCCTCGCGGATGAACATGGCGGAGAAGCCCCGGTGCTGCTCGAAGACACGCACCAGCAGGTCGCGCAGGCGCGGGTTGCGGTCCGCCTCGGCCCAGGCGTGGACCATGATGGCGCCCCAGCCCTCATCGGTCAGCGAGCTGACGAACTGGTCCACCGCGGCGCGAAGTCGCGCC
>DASQFY010000082.1:0-5517 GCA_035632895.1 Candidatus Dormiibacterota bacterium | reverse complement strand
GGCGCCGTGCTGGTCGGGATCGGGGTGCTCCTGATCGCGCTGAGCGTGCACCGCGTGGCGCGGGACGCGCGCTCGCTCTCCGACGACGCCAAGCGCCTCTTGCGCCTGACCGAGACGGAGCTGCCCGCCATCCTCGGCGATGCACGCGAGCGCAAGGCGCGCAAGGCGCGCAAGGCCACCGCAGACCAGGCGTTCGCCATCGAGCAGCCGTCGGCAGTTGGGCCGGAGGCAGTCGCTGCGCCACGATCGGCGGTTGGGCCGGTACAATCGGCGAACGCACGAGAGGACTAGCAGATCGCATGAAGGATTCTGGATTCGGCAGCTTCGTGGCCGGCCTGGCGATTGGCGGGCTGATCGGTGCCGCGATTGGGCTGCTGCTGGCTCCCGCAACCGGCGAGGAGCTCCGGGAGCAGGTCGGCGAGTATGTCGACGAGAAGCGGGCCGCCTTCGACGAGGCGGTGAACGAGGGTCGCGCCGCGGCCGAGAAGGCGCGGGCCGAGATGGTCGACGGATACGATGCGGGCGCAGCCACCGAGGGCAAGGCCGCGCCGGAGGGCGCCGCCGGGTAGCCCACCGCACGCCACCGAGATCGACGCAGTCACGAGAGCCGGTGGTCGCCCGGCTCTCGCCGTGAGTGAAGGATTTCGACCGATGGAGTGGATGAGCGCGGCTGACATCCGCGAGCGCTACCTGCGCTTCTTCGAGGAGCGCGGTCACACCCGCGTGCCCGCCGCCCCGCTCCTGGCCCGCGACGATCCCACTCTCCTGTTCGTCAACTCCGGGATGGTGCAGTTCAAGCGCGTGCTCACCGGCGAGGAGAAGCGCGACTACACGCGCGCCGTCTCCGCGCAGCCCTGCCTCCGGGTGGCGGGCAAGCACAACGACTTCGAGGAGGTGGGCCGCACGCCGCGCCACCAGACCCTGTTCGAGATGTTCGGCAATTGGAGCTTCGGCGACTACTTCAAACGGGAGGCGATCCATTGGGCCTGGGAATTCCTGACCGATGACCTGAAGCTCGATCCGAAGAGGCTGGCCGCCACCGTCTACACCGATGACGACGACGCCTACCGCATCTGGACGGAGGAGATCGGCCTGCCGCCGGAGCGGATGGCCCGATGGGGCGACATCGCGGCCGGTGACGACCACAACTTCTGGCAGATGGCCGACACCGGTCCGTGTGGCCCGTGCAGCGAGATCCACTACGACCGCGGCGCCGAGCTCAGCGAAGGTCCGGAATGCATTCCAGACCACTCGGAGAACTGCCCGCGCTGGCTGGAATTCTGGAACCTGGTCTTCATGCAGTTCGACCGTGCCGCGGACGGCACGCTCACGCCCTTGCCGTTCCAGAGCGTCGACACCGGGCTGGGGCTCGAGCGCACGGCGTCGATCGTCCAGAGCGTCGACAGCAACTACCGAACCGACCTGTTCCAGCCGATCATCGACCGGCTCGCCGTTCACCTCGGACATCGGCCGGAGGAGGTCGAGGCCGAACGCTTCAGCTACCAGGTGGTGGCCGATCACTCGCGGGCGATGACATTCCTGATCGCCGAGAGCGTGAAGCCCTCGAATGACGGCCCGGGCTACGTCCTGCGCCGCCTCATTCGTCGCGCGGTCCGCCACGTGCGGCTGATGGGCATCAGCGAGCTGGTGCTGGGCGAGACGTGCGCGGCGGTGATCGAGGTCATGGGCGACGCGTACCCGCAGCTGACTGGCGAGAAGGACCGGATCCTGGCCGAAGTCCAGGAGGAAGAGATCAACTTCCACCGCACGCTGGAGGCGGGCAGCGAGCGACTGGCGGCACTGGTCGACGCAGCCGGGAGCGGTGGCGTCATTCCCGGTGACGAGGCCTTCCGCCTGCACGACACCTTCGGCTTCCCGATCGACCTGACGGTCGAGATCGCGGCGGAGAGCGGGGTTAGTGTGGACCGCGCCGGGTTCGACACGGCCATGGCAGAGCAGCGTGAGCGGTCGCGCGGCGCGAAGGCGGGCGGCTTCGCGGCGGATCAGCGTCTGGCGACGCTGGCCAGTGAGTTCATCGGGTACCCAAACCAGACCGATGCCGACGAGCTGCGCATCCTGGGCCTGGCCGAGGTCGGCGGACAGACGCAGGTCGTCCTCGATCGCACGCCCTTCTACGCGGAGGGCGGCGGCCAGGTCGGTGACCGCGGCGAGCTGATCGGGGAGCGAGGGCGCCTCACCGTGGAGGACGCGCAGCGGGCGGGCGAGGCGGTCGTGCATATCGGTCGGCTGGAGGGCGAGCTGAGCGAGGGCGAGACGGTCGCCGCGCGGGTCGACGCCGAGCGGCGCTGGGGCGCAGCGCGCAACCACACCGCCACACACCTGCTGCACCGCGCCCTGCGCGACGTGCTGGGCGAGCAGGCGAAGCAGGCGGGCAGCTGGGTTGGGCCGGAAGGGCTGCGCTTCGACTTCCCAGCGTCGGCGGCCACCCCGCGCGATGCCCTGCGCGCCGTGGAGCGGATCGTGAACGCCCAGATTCGCCGCAACGCACCGGTCATGCCTGTCGAGATGGGCCTGGGCGAGGCGCAGGAGCTCGGCGCGGACATGTTCTTCGGCGAGAAGTACGCCCCGGAGCGGGTCCGCGTTGTGCGCGTCGACGGTTACAGCAAGGAGCTTTGCGGGGGGACCCACGTGGCGGCCACCGGCCAGATCGGAACCTTCCGGATCGTGGGCGAGTCGAGCATCGGTACCGGACTGCGGCGCATCGAGGCGGTCACCGGCGAGGGGGCCGATGAGCTCGTCACCCGGCGCATGGATGCGCTGCACGACGCGGCGCAGCTGCTGGGCAGCTCGGAGGAGCAGGTGCCGGGACGGGTGGAGGTGCTGCTCGGCCGGGTCCGCGAGGCGGAGAAGGCCGCGCGTGCGCCGCGTGGCGAGGGCGCAGCCCGGCTCGACGCCGCAGCGGCGCTGGCGGGGGCGCAACAGGCTGGCGACACGAAGGTGATCGTCGGCCACTTCCCTGGCGCGGACTCCTCTGCGTTGCGCGTCCTGGCCGACGACCTGCGCGGCATGACCGGACGCTTCGTGGCGGTCGCCGCCGGTAACGGCGGCGGCCCGTCCCTGCTCGTCGCAGCCAGCCGTGACCTCGTTGCCGAGGGCTTCGACTCGGTGGCGGTCGTCCGCGCGCCGGCGGCGCTCATCGGTGGAGGCGGGGGCGGGCGCGCCGACCTGGCGCAGGCCGGCGGCCGGGACGCGACTCGCCTCGACGAAGCGCTGCGCGAGGCGTCGCGCCTGGCGCTCGACGCCCTGCAACGCATCGAGTCGAGCTGAGCGGGCCGGGAGAAAGCTGGAGGGTCGTGCAGCAGGTGTTGGCAGGCGTTATGGATCGGCTGCGGGGCTCGCAGCGCACCACCGCCGCTGAAACCGGGCCATCTTCACTGACCGCCCTGGACGTCGGCACCGAGTTCGCCAAGGCGCTGGTCGTCGCGCTCGAGCCCTCGGATGGTGCGCTGGTCGGGGTGGTCCGCGGTGCGGGCCGTCAGCGGCAGGGGCTGACCCACATGCAGTCGGGCACGGTCAGCGACATCGACGCGGTCGTCGCCAACTGCCGGCAGGCCCTTGATGAGGCGGAGGCCGCGGCCGGCCTCCGACCATCCGCCGCGGTGATCGGGATCGCCGGCGAGCTGGTGAAGGGCACCACCTCGACCAGCGTCGTGCGCCGGGCGGATCCGCATGCCTCCCTGACCGAGGCTGAGCTGGAGGAGATCGTCGAGCGAGTGCAGGCCGAGGCGCTGACCGATGCCGAGGCGCGGATCGCCTGGGAGAGCGGCGTCGAGCGGCTCGACGTGCGGCTCGTGCATGCCGCGATCGTCGAGATGAAGATCGACGGCTATCCCGTCTCGAACCCCATCGGCTTCACCGGAGCGCAGCTCGAGCTGGCCGTGTTCAACGCCTTTGCGCCGATGGTCCACCTTGGCGCGCTGCAGTCGGTGGCCCAGCAGCTGGGCCTCCAGCTGCTGGGCGTGATCGCGGAGCCGTACGCAGTCGCCACCTGCCTCGATCCCGGCGAGCTCGGCGATGCGGGAGCGGTCTTCGTCGACGTCGGTGGCGGCACCACCGACGTGGCCCTGGTGCGGCACGGCGGGATCGCGGGCACGAAGATGCTGGCCCTGGGTGGGCGTGCCTTCACGAAGGGCCTGGCCGAGCGGTTCGGCCTCTCCTTCACCCGTGCGGAGGCGCTGAAGGTCGCCTCGAGCAGCGAGGACGAGCTTTCCGAGCCGGTGCCACACGACGACCTGGAATCCGCCCTGCGTGACGACGCCGCCGTCTGGCGCCGAGGAGTGGAGCTGATGATCGGCGACCTGGCCGAAGGCGAACTGCTGCCCGGCCGGATCTACCTCTGCGGGGGCGGCGCGCAGCTGCCGCAGATCTCGCGCGCGCTCACCGACGGCGACTGGTGGCGCCGCCTGCCCTTTGCGCGGCAACCGAAGGTGGCGAGCCTCAGCCCGGCCGACGTCACCGGCCTGCGCGACGCCACCGATGCGCTGACCACGCAGCAGGACGTGACCCCCATGGCGCTTGCGCGCCAGGCGCTCATCCTGGACGCCCAGGCGACACCGGCCGAGCGCGCGATGCGGCACGCCATGCGCGCGATGCAGCTGTAGTGCCCATGGACGACCAGGCTCAGCTGCTCTACCTGGAGCCGGACGACGAGATCACGTCCGTCGTTCGCCGCCTGCGCGAGACCGATGTGCCCCGCGTGGTGCTAGTGGCCTCCGGGCGCACGAAGGCCACCACCAGCGCCGTCGCGCTCCGGCTGCTGGCTGAGGTGGCGACCGAGGAAGGACGCGAGGTGGTGCTTGTCGCCGATGCCTCCGCCCGCGCGCTGGCCGGTGAGGCCGGGATCCCCGCCTTCGCATCGGTTGGCGACGCCAACGCGGATGGGGCGGTGCCAATGGAAACGGCCGCACCGCGCCGCGCCCCCATCCACGTCGTCCGCGGCGAGCCCGCACCCGCCGCCCCGTTGCCGGCCCTCGTGCCCACGCCCATGGCGGGGGACGAGACGCAGGCCGTGCAGCTGCCGCCCCCTGTGCCGACCCCAAGCCGGTCGCCACGCCGCCTGTCGCGTCGCGTGCCCCGCGCGGCGCTCGGGGCGGTGGTGGTCCTGCTGCTGCTGGCGACCGCCGGCGTCGCGGCCGTCCTGCCCGCCGCCTCCATCACGATCGCGCCGGCCACGGTGTCGGTCGGTCCGCGAGACTACGCGGTCCGGCCCGTGGTTCAAGGCCCTGATACCGGCGAGCTCGCCGCCACGGTCCCGGGGACGGCCACGGGCGTGTTCCACGAGCTGATCGCGGCGACCGGGAGCGTCACCTTCCTGAACTGGAATACCGTGGACGTGTCGGTTCCCGCCGGCACGGAGGTGTCTGCCGGCGGTGGACCGCGCTTCACGACCCTGGAACGGGTCATCGTGCCCTCGGGCATGTTCCTGCCCGACGGCCGCGTGCAGGCCGGCGAAGCGAGCGTCGGTGTCACTGCCGCCGGGGCGGGCCCGGGCGGGAA
>DASQFY010000081.1:0-5616 GCA_035632895.1 Candidatus Dormiibacterota bacterium | reverse complement strand
GTAAGTGGAACGTGTGGCCGGGTAATTGGCGTGCAAGAGCAGGGATTGGTGTTCTTGCATGTCTTGTTGTGCTGGCCTGCGCGCTTGCCGGCTTGGTCACGCGGGCGGAAGCCGCGGCTCCTGTCGGGGCGGGCTTCACGGTAACCCCTTCTGACCTGGCGTTCATCCTCAAGCAGATCAAGATCGCGGAGTATCACGCCGCAAACACCACGCCGGCGACGGGCCCGTGCGCCGCGATGGTGGGCCCCAGCCCGAACCAGATCTCCAGCCCGCTGCTTTCGCTTGGGCTGCGTACGGTGGACGGCTCCTGCAACAACCTGATCGCAGGCCAGGAGTTTTTCGCCGCCTCGCACCAGCTGTTCCCGCGTCTGACGACGCCGGTGTTCAGGGCTGCGGAGAACTCGCCCCCCGCGTTCGGCCCGCCCCGTCCAACCAGCTACGCGCAGACGAAGGGTCTGGTCTTCGACTCGGAGCCACGCGTGATCAGCAACCTGATCGTCGATCAGACGGCGACCAACCCTGCTGCCATCGCGGTGGCCGGATTCCCGCGCAGGACGCAGGGCAACGAGGGTGTGTTCCCCTGCACCGATGAGAGCGCGGATCCGCCGCTGCCGCTCGGCTGCACGCCGTCCGGTGAGACGCTGTTCATCCCGAACGTGACCACGGACGTCGGCCTCTCGCCGCCCTTCAACTCGCTGTTCACGATCTTCGGCCAGTTCTTCGACCATGGCATCGACAAGCGCAAGGACAGCAGCAAGAGCGGCACGGTGTTCGTACCGCTGAAGGACGACGACCCGCTGGTCGCCGGTCCGGATCACATCTTCGGCAACGCCGACGACCTCGACCCGAACCTGCGGTTCATGGTGCTGGGTCGCTCTGCGAACCAGCCGGGCCCCGACGGGATCCTGGGCGACGACCGGTCGACGACGACCGTCGACGAGAGCGCGGACGACATCCACGAGGCGAAGAACATCGACACGCCGTTGGTCGATCAGAGCCAGACGTACACGTCTGACCCGTCGCACCAGGTGTTCCTGCGCCAGTACGCCAACAACATCGACGACAAGCCGGTCTCGACCGGCAAGCTGATCAGCCGCCCGGACGGCGGCCAGGCCAACTGGGCGCAGGTCAAGCAGCAGGCAGCAAGCCTGTTGGGTCTCCAGCTCGTCGACATGGACGCGCTGAACATCCCGATGCTGGCAGTCGACCCGTACGGCAACTTCATCCCCGGTCCGAACGGATACCCGCAGTACGTGACCGACACCGGCATGGTCGAAGGCGACCCGCTGAACCCGGTGCCAGTGCCTGCGAATGCGAAGCGGATCGGCATCGCGTTCCTGGACGACATCGCCCATAGCGCGGTGCCGAACCCAACGGTGGGGCCCGACGCCGACACCACCGCCGGCGGCAGCCTGGATACGACTGTGCCTGCCGGCAGCTACGACGATGAGCTGCTCGACATGCACGTCTTGGCTGGTGACGGCCGGGTGAACGAGAACATCGCCCTGACCGCCATCCACCAGATCTTCCACTCGGAGCACGACCGGCTGGTCGGCGACATCAAGAACGTCCTCCTCGACGACACCTCGCCGAAGGGCGTTGCGGCGTTGGCGGAATGGAAGCTCGTGACCGGTGCCGATGGCTGGAACGGCGAACGACTGTTCCAGGCGGCGCGGTTCATCAACGAGATGGAGTACCAGCACCTCGTGTTCGAGGAGTTCGCCCGCAAGATCCAGCCCTTGATCAACCCCTTCGAGCCCTTCGCGTTCACACAGGCGGACATCAACCCGGCCGTCAAGGCGGAGTTCGCCCACGCGGTCTACCGCTTCGGCCACTCGATGCTGACCGAGACGGTCTCCCGCACGAACGCGGACGGGTCGAACAACGACATCCTGCTGCTGGACGGGTTCCTCAACCCAGGGGAGTATTACAACGGTGGCCCAGCCGGCCCGCTGACCTCTGATGAGGCGGCCGGCAGCATCTTCATGGGCATGTCCGACCAGACCGGCAGCGAGATCGACGAGTTCGTGACCGAGACCCTGCGCAACAACCTGCTCGGTCTGCCGCTCGACCTGCCGACCATCAACATGGCGCGTGCACGGGCAGAGGGCATTCCCTCGCTGAACGAGCTTCGCAGAGAGTTGTACGCGTCGACGAACGACTCTCAGCTGATTCCCTACACGAGCTGGGTGGACTTCGGGCTGAACCTGAGGAACCCGGAGTCGCTGATCAACTTCGTCGCGGCGTACGGCCGGCATCCCACCATCCTCAACACCCCCGGCCCGGACGGCATCCTGCTCGACGACCCCACCACGGATGGTGTGGACGAGAGTGCCGACAACGGCCCGCCGACGCTCGCCTCTCGCCGTGAAGCCGCGAGGGTGATCGTCGACCCGCAGCCCACCGACATTCCTCCCGCCGACGCGGCCGCGTTCATGAACTCGAGCGGCAGCTGGGCGAACCAGGAGACGGGGCTCAACAACATCGACCTGTGGGTCGGCGGCCTCGCCGAGCGGACGAACATCTTCGGCGGCCACCTGGGGAGCACATTCAACTACGTGTTCGAGAACCAGCTGACCGATCTGCAGAACTCCGACAGGCTGTACTACCTGGGGCGCACTCCGGGCATGAACCTGCGGGCGCAGCTCGAAGGCAATTCGTTCGCCGAGCTCGTGATGCGCAACACCAACGCTCACACGCTGAAGGCAGACGCCTTCGCAACGGCAGACTGCAAGTTCCAGCTCAGCAACCTGCATGGAACCGCGGCAGACTTCGCGACCCTGGGGAACCAGGTCGCGGACGACCTGGCCTCGGAGTGTGACGAGCAGGCTCTGCTGATCCGGTTGGCCGACGGCACGATCCGATACCGAACGACCAACTCGGTCGATCCGCCCGGCATCAACGGCCAGAGCGTCTTCAACGGCACCAACTTCGCTGACCGCATCTGGGGCGGCGTCGACAACGACACCTTCCTGGGCAACGAGGGCAACGACATCATCGAAGGCAACGACGGAGCTGATGTCGTCCTTGGCGGGGATGGCAACGACAAGATGACCGACAGTGCCGGCGACGACGTGTTCAAGGGCGGTCCCGGAAACGACGCGATGGAATCCGGCTCCGGCCTCGACCTTATCCTCGGAGGTGATGGCAATGACTTCTCAAACGGTGGAGCAAACATCAACGAGACCTTCGGAGGCACAGGGAACGACTTCATGATCCTTGGCACGGGCACGGACGCCGGCTTCGGTGACAGTGGTGACGACTGGGAAGAGGGCGGGGACCAGCCCGACCTGATGATCGGCGACAGCAGCTCGTTGTTCTTCACCGACCCGAACGAGCCCGGCCACGACGTCGTCATCGGACAGGCCGGTGACGACGACTACGACACCGAAGGTGGCGACGACATCCTCGTCACCGGCCCCGGTGTCGAGAAGAACGCCGGCGCTGCCGGCTACGACTTCTCGACCGGCTACCTGGATCCCCAGCCGCAGGACGCAGATCTTGCCCGGGCGATCCTTCCGCCCGACATCCTGGTGGCTGAGGTCCGCGACCGATTCCATGAGGTCGAGGCCCTGTCCGGTGGATCGTTCGACGACAAGCTTCGTGGCGACAGCGTCGTCCCGGTGCAGGTCGGTGGCCTCGGATTCATCGGCTGCGACGCGCTGGATCAGGCGGGTCTTGACCGGATCGCCGGTCTCGACGCCCTGGTTCCGCCGCTGAACACGCCGACAGCTGACGTCGTTGCGAACTCGTCGTCGATTAACTGTGCGCTCACGGGCCCGTTCGTCTGGGGCGTCGGCAACATCCTCCTCGGTGGAGCCGGCAGCGACCTGATCGAAGGTCGCGGAGCAGACGACATCATCGACGGCGACTCCTATCTGAACGCTCGGCTGAGCATCCGGGATCACAACGACGCGTCGATCGAGATCGGCAGCACCGATCTGCTTGGGCACAAGTACCTGCGTGACGGAACCGGCGCTCTGGTCGGCCAGACCCTCCAGCAGGCCATCATGGCCGGAACGGTTGACCCCGGCGACGTCATGATCGTGCGCGAGATCCTGTCCACCCCCAACGCGGCGGACGTCGACACGGCGCTGTTCTCGGACGTCCTGGCGAACTACGACATCACAACGAACGCGGACGGTTCGGTCAAGGTCAACCACGCCCGCGGCGCGGCGACTGACGGCATCGACACGCTGTGGAACATCGAGCAGATGACGTTTGCCGATCAGCCCCTCGTCGTCAACTCGCCCCCAGTCGGCACGGTGCAGATCAGCAACACCTCCCCGATCCAGGGGCAGCTGCTGACTGCGACGCAGGCCTTCACGGACGGCGACGGCATCAATGCTGGAACACTGGTGTTCAGGTGGCAGGCCGAGACCGCCCCCGGCGTGTGGCTGCCGGTCGGCATCGGAGCAACCTTTACGCCGAACGCAGCCACGGTGGGGCTCCGGCTGCGGGTGGTGGCTACGTACACGGACGGGGAGGGCGAGGCCGAAAACGTCACCTCCGATCCGACGGCGGCCGTGGCCAACGTCAACGACCCGCCCGTCGGCGCTCCGGCCCTGAGCAACACGGCGCCTCAGCAGGGGCAGGCGCTGACGGCGTCGACCGCCGGTATCTCCGATGCGGACGGACTGGTGGGAGTGACCTTCACCTTCCAGTGGCAGGAGTCGCTGGGTGGCGCGGCCTTCACCAACATCCCCGGCGCCACGGCCGCGACGTTCACGCCTACCGCGGCTCAGGCAGGGCGGACGCTACGGGTGGTCGTCTCCTTCACTGACAACCAGGGGACGGCAGAGCAGCTGGCCTCGGCCGGGAGCGCGATCGTCATCGGCGCTCTGCCGGGACTCACGGTGCCAGTCTCGCCGCCGAGCGGAGCGGCCTTCGTCGACCGCTCGGATGCTCCGGTCATCGGTGCCGCACGGCGCGGCGGCAGGGGGGCACCGGTGACCGCGATCGTCCGCTGGACGCGCCCGGCCCACAACGGGGGCTCGGCGATCACCGGCTACCGCGTGAAGGCGCTTCGCATGAGCTCGGCCGCTGACAACGCTACCGTGATCGGCCGGAAACGCTCCCACATCGTCGCCGCAGGCGCCAGGCGGCTGGAGATGACGCTTCCGAAAGCGACCTGGAGGTTCAGGGTGGTCGCGATCAACGCGGTCGGCACCAGCGCAAACTCCGCCAGGTCGAACGCAGTAGTGCCGCGCTAAGACAGCTCGACTACAGGAGCGGCCTCCGGGCCGCCCCTGCAAACGTGTACTGGGGGGCAGCCACCACCCCAGCACCAAAAAGGGGCTCCGGGCGACCGGGCCCCTTTTGGTTCTGTGCCGGGCGAGTGTCGGCTACCACGACTCACTCCGCAAGCAGTGACCCGGATGCTCCACCGTAACGCCAAGCTCGGACTGGCCGGCCGGCTCAGAGCTCGACCTCGTCACGGCCGGAAGAGCGCCGGGGCACCCGCAAACCGAGTGAGAACCCTCACAGTTTCCCACCCCTGTACTTGCAATTTGCGAAATTTCAACTTGACTTCGAGCAGCACTGCGGCGAGGCAAGGGGACAACACTGCGGCGAGGACACGGACAAGGCGTGGCGCCTTCAGGCGCTTCTGGGGGA
>DASQFY010000080.1:0-16704 GCA_035632895.1 Candidatus Dormiibacterota bacterium | reverse complement strand
CGCAGGTCTGGGTACCCGTCAGCGCATTGCCCGCCGACGAGGAGCATCCCGCGGTCGAGGGCGGAATCACCGTCTTCGACGAGCGCCTGCAGCTGATCGATACCGCCCCGCTGCCGGGGGCGCCCCGACTCATCGGCTGGCAGTCGGTGGCCAACATCATCTACATCGCAGGCCACGACAGCTCGAGCGACGGACCCGCGGTCTGGACCGTGCAGCCGATCGGCAACGGAGGGTCCCAGAGCGCGGGCTTCGCCACCTTCGACACGACGCCGCTGCGCGGCGACCCGCTGGCGTTCGGGTTCGACATCAGCGACCACAACCAGGGCGACGACCACGGCCGTCTCGTCGTCTCGACCACCGCCGCGGGTGGCGCGGGCGAGCTGGTGAGCATCGATGCCGGCAGGAACGCGTTCGCGTGGCGTCTGGCGGTGATCGTCTTCGGCTCGATCCTGGTAGGGCTCGTGTATCTGCTGGCTGCGACCATGTTCAGTCGCCGCCGCATCGCCGTGCTGGCCGCCGCCTTCGTGGCGCTCGACGCCATGAGCTACGTGATGAGCCGGATCAGCATGAATGACATCTTCGTGGTGACCTTCATCGTGGCGGCCTACCTGCTCTTCTGGCAGGTCTGGTCGGGCCGATGGGCGCGCAGCGCCTGGTGGGTGCTGCCGCTGGTCGGCGTGCTGATCGGCCTGGCCGCGGCGACGAAATGGGTCGGCATCTATGCGCTCTTCGGGCTCTGGATCCTGGTCCTGGCCCGATCCGGACTGGGCCGCTTCCTGCTGGTGGCGGCGATCGCGTTCACCACCGTCGTGTTCGGGATTGGCGCCCCGTGGCCGTTCCTGGCCGTCTGCACCGTTGCCCTGGCGCTGGCGCTGGTCGTGGTCTGGATCCGTCCCATCCGGCTCACCCCGCGTGACCTGTACGGCATCGCGCCCACCGGTG
This sequence comes from Candidatus Dormiibacterota bacterium, assembly GCA_035632895.1. Lineage (GTDB taxonomy): Bacteria > Chloroflexota > Limnocylindria > QHBO01 > QHBO01 > DASQFY01. The sequence continues at coordinate 15,762 of DASQFY010000080.1, read as the reverse complement.
TGGTGCTGTCCGCGATCGGCCTCGCCCTGTCACTGGGCTACGGCCAGGTCCCGGACGCGCGCGAGGCGCGCAGCGCCGTGGAGCTGGTCTTCGGCCTGCTCGCCCGAGGAGCCCAGGCCGCCTGGCCGGCCTGGGTCATGCTCGGCATTGCCGCGGCGCTCATCTTGCTGCGGGCCGTCGTCTCGTTGCGGAATCCGGCCAGCGACCGCCGATGGTTCGGGTCCGGAGAGCTGGGCGGCTTCGCCTGGCCATGGGTCGGGGCCTGCCTGGCGGTGGTGCCGCTGCTGGTCTACTTCCTGGCCTATGTGCCGTACCTCCAGCTCGGCCACCCGATTTCCGGACCATCGGCCGGCCCGGGTTACGGCTGGCCACTCGACGAGCTGCACTCCCAGATGTTCGGCTATCACTTCGGCCTGCAGGCCGGCCACGTCGCCAGCTCGCCGTGGTGGAGCTGGCCGCTCGACCTGAAGCCGGTCTTCTTCTACACGCACGACTTCGACAATCGGACCACCGGCGTCATCTACAACGGCGGAAACCCGATCCTGTTCTGGGCCGGGGTGCCGGCCCTGGCGTGGTGCGCGGTGCAGGCCTGGCGTCGACGCTCACCGGCGCTCGTCCTGCTCGTTGTCGCCTTCGCGCTCCAGTTCTTCCCGTGGACCCGCATCGAGCGGGCAACCTTCCAGTACCACTATCTGAGCGCGCTGCCGTTCGCGATGGTGGCGGTGGCCTACGCGGTGGACGAGATGCTCCGATCCTGGAGCTATCGGCCCCTGGCGATCGCCTTCCTCGTGCTGGCCGCCATTGCGGGCGTGCTGGTCTTCCCGCTCGGTTCGGCGCTGGCGATGCCCGACTGGTACATCAACCTGGCCCGTGCGCTGCCGCCGTGGAACTACAGCTTCGTGTTCCCCAGCCCCCCGCAGGGCGAACGTGTCGCGCTGATCAGCGCCAACGTGGTGATGGCGGCGATTGGCACCGTGGTGGCGCTGGGCGCCGCCGCCTTCGCGCTGTGGGGGCGAGCCCTACTGGGTGCTTCGCCCACGCAGCGAGTTGACGAGCAGCGCGAGCCCGAGGACGACCAGACCGATGGGCCACAGCGAGCTGACGTCGACCTGCGGCAGGTACTCGTCGATGAGGAAGTAGGCCCCCAGCCCGACCAGGATCAGCCCGAAGACCATCGCCCCGCTCCCTGAGCCCCGGCGTGGCACTTCGGCCGGCCCCTCCACGACCGTCGCGCCGGGAGCGGCGTCAACGGGTGCAACGGTTGTGGGGACCGGCGTCTCCGGGACGACGATCCACATCACGATGTAGAGGACCAGGAAGATCCCGCCGGTGACGATGGCCAGGATCGCCCAGATGATGCGGACGATCGCCGGGTCGGCGTCCAGGTACTCGGCGACGCCACCGGCCACCCCGCCAAGGACCGAGTCGGTCCGCGATCGGTAGAGGCGTCGGCTCATCAGCAACCATCCTCCGGATTCAGGGTGAAGCTGCCCGCATTGCCCTCCAGCCGCAGGTCAACATGGCGCTCCGCGTCTGCGAAGCCTTCGCTCACCCAGGTCTCGCTGGAGCGAACCAGCCCCGAGTCCTCCAGGTTGTGGCTGAAGGTGATGTTGTCCTGCACCACGATGCGCAGCGCAGTTTCGGGCGCGGTGCACAGGTCGATGCTGCCGGCATTCACTCCAAGCTCGCCGGCCACCGCCGAATCGGCGTCGACCGAGACCGATGCGGAGCCGGCATTCAGGGACAGCCCGAAGTCCTCGACGCTGGCACCGGCCAGGTCGAGCGTGATCGAGCCGGCGTTCGGGTCCACGCTGAGCACCGAGAAGGTGCCTCCGGCGAGGCCGAGGGAGGTATCGGCGGCGTTCACGTCGACCGTCAGGCTGTAGGTGAGCTCCGAGCCGAGCAGGAGCTCCCAGCGCTGCTCGCCGTCACCCACGAAGGTCCGATCACCCGACTTAACGGCCAGCAACGTGCCGGTTGCCTCGATCCGCGGCTCGTCGCCCCCGCGCTGGCCGGCCGCGACACTCCAGCCGTTGCCATCGGTCATGCCCACCTCCAGGGTGCCGCAGTTGAAGTCCACTTCGACCGATGCGGTGGCGCCGCTGAAGGCGCCCACGCGCGTGGCCAGGCTGGTCGGCTCCGCCCCGCCACAGCCGGCGAAGCTTGGGCCGACGGTGATGAGGGCGCCCCCGGCAACCCCCAGCACTACGGCCGCGGCGATCGTGCCCAGCACCGCGAACGGCGTTCGGGCCAGGACGATGGAGACTCCCAGCGCGATCAGGATGACCGGCCAGAGCCGCCACGCGCCGGCGAGCGCGCCTTTGTCCAGGTACCCCTGCTGGACGGCCAGTGCCACGACGCCGGCCGTCACCAGGGCCACCCCCCAGAAGACCAGACCGCGGTTGATCTGCATCGCCTTTGATCATCGCATGGGCATGTGCGGTAGTCCCGCTGGACGGCAACTTTCGCGGCCTCTAACCACCACTCCGGTCTCGCCTTGACACGGCTCGTCCGCGGACCGTAAACTCCCGCGGCGGCACCGTGCGCGAGACGTTCGCTCGCCGTGTCGTCCGGCCACCAAACCTACACGTGAGGACCCGAAGAAGGCAATGGATCTCACCCGGAGCGCCCTCAACATGCGCCCCAAGGCGACGCCTACCAGTGGCGCCGACGACGGGAGATCTGCGCCCGCCTCGAGCTGACGAGACGGCGGCAAGGCCGCCAATCCGAGAGCCACGAGCCGTGGGCCAGATCGGGTCCACGGTTTTTTGATGCCCTCCCCGCGAGGGCGACGAAAGCCGCGGACCCCGAGAGGGAACCCGCGGCTCATTCATTTGATGGCAGGGATGGTAGTGGCAGATCACGAGGAACCCGAGATGACCGGCATCGCAGAACAACTGAAGACCGATGCGGCCGTCGCCGAGCGGCAGGCCGACGGGGCCCTGGCGCCCGAGACCGCGCCCCGGCGCGTCTTCGATCAGGATGCCGTGCCGGCCCTCCTGGCGGAGCACGTCACCAAGCGATTCGTGGTCGGCCGCAAGCGCAAGGCCGTGATCGCGGTGAACGATGTTTCGCTGCGCATCTCGCGTGGCGAGATCTACGGCGTGCTCGGAGCCAACGGGAGCGGCAAGTCGACGCTCATCCGCCTGTTCAGCACGCTGCTGACGCTCGATACCGGCAGGGTCGAGGTGTTCGGCCACGACATCGAACGTGAGGAGATGGCGGTCAAGCGCCTGATCAACCGGGTCAGCGTGGACGCCGCGTTCTTCAAGAAGCTCAGCCCGCACGAGAACCTGATCTATGCCGCACGCCTGTACGGGATGGATGCCACGCAGGCACGGGCGGACGCGATCCGGATCCTGGCTCGGCTGGGCATCGGCGAGAAGCGGCTTGGCCGTCCGCTGGAGCAGATGAGCCGGGGCATGCAGCAGAAGGTCGCCATCGCGCGGGCCATGCTGACCAGCCCCGTCCTGATGCTGCTGGACGAGCCGACCACGGGCCTCGACCCGCGCTCGAAGCTCGACGTGCAGACCTTCATCGAGGAGCTGCGCGACGAGCACGACGCCACGATCGTGCTGACGACGCACGACCTGGACGAGGCGCATCGGCTGTGCGACCGGATCGCGATCATCAACGACGGCCGGATCGTGGTCGAGGACACCCCGGCCGGCCTGATGGCCATGGTCGCGCAGGAGTACGGCAAGGAGCCGACCATGGAAAGCGTGTTCATGACCTTCACCGGCCGCTCGCTGGACGAAGACGTGAGCGAGGACGAAGAAAACGAGGACGACTGAAAGAAAGGAGGTGAGAAAGCATGTGGATTCATCCAAGCCCCAGCGACCTGCCCGCGTACCACGAGGCGCTCGTGGCGCATTTGCGTCACGAGATCCATCGCGGCCACGGCACGGTCTCTGAGCCCAGCGGCGTGCGTCGCTGGGTCGGTCGTCAGCTGGTGCGCGTCGGTACGCGCCTGGCGGCAGACCCGACAATGCGGCCGGTCCGGAGCCTCTGATCGAGGACCCGGATCGGCTCCAACCTCGACCGACAGGAGTCAGACAATGGCGCTCTTGACCCGCGAGATGAGGGCCTCGTTCGCCTTCGTCGAGCGGAACTTCAACCTCACAAAGCGATACTGGGGCTGGGAAGTCGCCTGGCTCATCTACTCGGTTGCCGGCGCGCTGGCGGTCAGCCTGATCGGCCGTGCCGAGGGGAATGACCGCCTCCTCCTGACCCTGGTCATCGGCGCCATCTTCTGGAGCTACCTGTCGATCGTGTTCGAGTTCATCGCCGAGGCGGTGCAGTGGGAGCGCTGGGAGGGGACGCTGGAGTACACCTTCATGGCCCCGGTGCGGCGCTACGCACAGCTGCTGGGCGCTGCGATCTACGCGGTCGCCTTCGGGCTGGTGCACACCGTCTTCGTGCTGATCGTGCTCGCGCTGTTCTTCGAGCTGGACCTGTCCAGCGCGAACTTCGCCACGGCGGCGGCGTTCACGCTGCTCGGAACGGTGAGCTTCATCGGGATCGGGATCGCAGCGTCGATCCTGCCGCTCATGTACGTCGAGCGCGGCGCGCAGATGGTATTCGTCATCCAGTCGGTCCTGCTGCTCGTCAGCGGGGTCTACTACAGCGTGGACATCCTGCCGGGCTGGATGCAGACCGTTGCCGCGGTCTCGCCGGCCACCTACGTGCTGGACGGCGTTCGCGCCGGCCTGATCGAGGGCCAGGGCATGGGCTCGCTGCTGCATGACGTCTGGCCGCTGATCGTGATGGGCGTGGTCCTGATTCCGGCGGGCCTATGGGCTTTCGGCGTCGCCGAGCGCTACGCGAAGCGCACGGGCAAGCTGAAGCGGGTGGGATGACGACCATGAGCGCCGGACCGATGCGCAACGGGGCGGATGTGCCCGCCGGGCTCCAACTGCGCCCCAGCGGGGGCGAGCCCGACCTGGCGGCCATGGTGTCCGTCTTCACGGCGGCCAACGAGGCCGACCGGATCGATGAGCGGGTGTCGGTGGAGGGCCTGCGGAACTGGCTGGCCCATCCATCCCCGCACTTCGACCCGGCGGGCGACGTCGTGGTGGCCACCGTTGACGGCAGGCCGGTTGGCTACGGCTGGACCTCGTGGATCGACACCACCGACGGCTTGCGCGAGTACGTCACGCGCGGCCACGTGCACCCGGCGTGGCGCCGGCGCGGGATCGGAACCGCCATCCTGCGGCACAACGAGGAGCATCTCCGCCAGCTGGCCGCCGGCCACGCCACCGATCGGCCGCGGGCCTTCAGCGCCTTCGCGCCAGAGCGGCGGCCCGGTGCGGTGGCGCTGCTCACTGGCGCCGGCTACGAGCCGGTGCGCTACTTCTTCGACATGGTGCGCCCCACGCTCGAGGACATCAGCGTGCCCGACCTGCCGGCTGGGCTCGAGATCCGGCCGGTGGCCGGCCGGGAGCAGCTGCGCGCCTTGTTCGACGCCGATGTCGAGGCCTTCGCAGACCACTGGGGCGGCTTCGACGCATCGGACGCCTCGTTCGAGTCGTGGCTCTCCGATCCTGACTTCGACCCCAGCCTGTTCGTGGTGGCCTATGACGGGGACGCGGTCGCAGGCGCGGTGACGAACGCCATCAACCGGCACGAGAACGAGCAGCTCGGTCGCAGTCGCGGCCTGCTGGACAGCGTCTTCACGCGGCGTGCCTGGCGCGGCCGCGGCCTTGCCGGGGCGCTGGTGGGGCGCAGCCTGGCGCTCCTCCGCGATCGGGGCATGACGAGCGCCTGGCTTGGCGTGGACGCCGAGAATCCGACCGGCGCGCTCGGCGTCTACGAGCGGGCCGGCTTCGCGGTCGACCTGCGCTCGAGCGCGTACCGCCGGCCGATGGAGCTGCGGTCATGATCGAGGCTGCCGACGCGCTGCGACCGGCGATCCCTGGGCTGACGACCCGACCCTACCGCGCGGGCGACGGGGCCGCCGTGTCGGGGTTGTACACGGCGATGGACAGCGCCGACGGGGTGCCGTGGCGCAGCACGGCGGAGGAGATGGAGAACTGGATGTCGCGACCGACGCCGTCGTTTGACGCGCGGCGTGACGCGACCCTGGCTGAGGTGGATGGCAAGCCGGTCGCGGTCCGGCAGGTCGAGTGGGTCGACACCAATGATGGGCTGCGCGAGTACCGGCTCGGTGGCGGCGTGCACCCGGACTGGCGCCGCCGCGGGATCGGGCGCTGGCTGCTGCGCGACGCGGAGGCGCACGCCCGCGAACGTGACGCCGCCGACCCGACCGATCGGCCCCGCTTCTACGGCTGTTGGATCCCGGATGTCCGGACTGCCGCGATCGAGTTCATCGGCCGGGAGGGGTATGTGCCCGTCCGCTATTTCTTCGAGATGGCGCGTCCTAGCCTGGACGACATCCCGGAGCCAACCCTGCCCGATGGCCTCGTCCTGCGCCCGGTGCTGCCCGACCAGATGAAGCAGCTCTGGGACGCCGACATCGAGGCCTTCGTCGACCACTGGGGCGGCTTCGACAGCTCGGACGCCGCGTTCCAGTCCTGGCTCGGCGACCCGAAGTTCGATCCGAGCCTGTTCGTCATCGCGTGGGACGGGGACGAGATCGCCGGCGGGGTCATCAACGAGATCAGCGAGGCGGAGAACGAGGCATTCAACCGCAAGCGCGGCTGGCTGGCGAGCGTTTTCGTCCGCCGTCCCTGGCGGCGGCGCGGGCTGGCTCGTGCGCTCACCCTGCGCTCCCTGGAGGTGCTCCGCGAGCGCGGCATGACGAGTGCCGGGCTCGGCGTCGACGCGGACAACCCGAACGCCGCGCTGCGGCTCTACGAGGGGACCGGCTTCGAGGTCGAGTTCAGATCCGCCGCCTACCGCAAGCCGATGGAGGGAGACCGATGAGCGTGGTTGCCGATCCTAGCCGGCTCGGTCGGCAAGCACTCGCTCTCGCACATCGTGGTAGTAGTCCACGATCTGCTCGGTGACGCGATCCCAGCTGTACTCGGGGGCGCGCATCCGACCTGCCTCCCCCATGCGGTGTCGCAGCTCGGGATCCATCGAAAGGGAGTAGAGCGCCGCGGCCAGGGCCCGGTGGTTGCGCGGCTCGACCAGGAGGCCTTGGACGCCACGCTGGACGACCTGCTTGTAGCCGTGGATGTCCGACGCCACGATCGGGACGCCGGCGGCCATCGCTTCGAGCAGCACGATCCCGAAGCTCTCCTGGCCGGTGGCCGGCGAGCAGAAGATGTCGGCGCTGGCGAAGAGGCGCGCCTTGGCGGTATCTGACACGCGGCCCAGGAACTCGACGTCGCGGATCTGGCGCAGGCCGACGTAGCGGCGATACTCGCGCGCTTTCGGCCCGCTGCCAACGATCAGCAGCCGGGCGTCGACGTGGCGCTTGCGGAGCCGATGGTATGCCTTCAGCAGGTGGATCAGCCCCTTGCGCTCCTCGAAGCGCCCCACGAACAGGATGTTGATCGTGCCGTCGCGCCACTCCTCGAACGGCTCGGCATCGGTGAATCGGTCCAGATCGACCCCGTTCGGGATGATTCGGTAGTCGCCCGGGAAGTAGCGGCTGATGAAGTGCCGCGCCGCGCTGCTGACCGCGATGCGGCCGTCGAGCTTGCTCGCCAGCCGCCCGGCGAAGCGCTTGCCGACCCAGTACGAAGGCGAGAACCCGCCGAAGGCGTGGAAGGTGGCGACGTTGATCGTCTCGGATTGGTCGAGCACGGTCGGCGACAGGAATGGCACGAACGGCTCGTGGAAGTGGAGGACGTCGAACCGATGCTCCGCCAGGAGCTCGCGGGCCTGCTCCTTGAAGCGCCAGCCGAGGGTCACGCGGCCCATGCTGCCGTTGGCCGGAAAGGCGAACCCGGTCCCCAGCCGGATGACGCGACCCTCGTCGGCGCGCTCCTTGCCGTACTTGCTGGTGATGATCCACACGTCATGGCCCAGCCGCCGCATCGCCTCGTAGGTGTAGCGCACGTGCTCGTTGACGCCGCCGGGGTGCGGGTAGCCGTAGGGCGTGACGATCGCCACCTTCAGCGGGCCGCGTCCAGGGGCGGCCGGGACCGATGGCGGAGCGCTGGGCGGAGCCGTCTCGGTTCGAGTCATCGCCACTCTCCCGTCGGACGGAGAGTATGCCGCAGGTGCCGAGCCTTGGCGACGAGCTGGCGGCCGTAGACGGTCACGTTCCGCCAGTGGCTCCAGTGCGCGCCGCCGGGCTCGACGGCGCCGTCCGCAAGGGCCGCCCGATAGTCGTCTGCGCTGAGGCCCTGGAACCAGGTCCATGCGGTGGCCACCCCGTCCAGGACGTGCGCGTCAGAGTTGCCGACCGCCGGCAGGTGCAGGACTCGCTGATTGAGCTCGAGTCGTGCCGGCCCTCGTGAGCGTCCGGCCGCGCTCGGGTTCAGCAGCTCAATCGCGTCCAGGCGATGGCGCTCGTCGGGGTCGTGATGGAGCTGGAGCAGGCTGCGGCGGCCGAGGCTCGGCGTCAGGGCGGCCATCGGGTGCGGCGCGATCGCGACGCCGCCCTGGTCGCGCACTCGCTCCAGGGTCTCCTCGATCGAGCGTAACGCCGGGATCCGGCGCTCGAGGAACAGCGCCAGCAGGTGGCCTCGCCGGGTGGTCACCTCCTCGCCGACCACCAGCTCGAAGGAGTAGTCGCCCGCGGCATGGATCTCGCGCGCGCGGAGGGCGCCGTCGATCCGTTCATGGTCGGTGATCGCCATGACGTCCAGGTCGGTGTGGCGCTCGACATGGTCGAGCAGCGCCCTGACCTCGGCGGTCCCGTCCGAGTAGAGGGTGTGCAGGTGCATGTCGGCCATCCCTCGCTCGCCGCCCGAGCGCGGCCGGCGCTCGGTCATCGGGCCTTCTCCGTATTTTGGTCGCTCCAGTACGGCTGGAACGTCGCCCACCATTGCTCCGGGTGGGGCGCGATCGCCTCCTCGAGACGGGCGGCGATGGCTCGGGTCAGCGCGGCGGTGTCGGCCCGCCGGTCGCCGGTGAGCTCGGCCTCCACCAGCCAGGCGCGGCCCACGAAGCGCTCCGGCGCCTCACGGGTGCAGGTGGCCAGGATCAGCGGCCGCCCGGTCATCACCGACAGCGCCGCCGGGCCGGCGGGCAGCGTCGTTTGGTGGCCGAAGATCTCGACCTTGATCCCGTCGCCCTTGAGATCACGGTCCGCCCCGATCGCCACCAGGCCGCCGGACCGCAGCGTGTCGACCATGCGCCGGCGGGCGCGGGAGAGCGGGATCATCTCCACGCTCCTGCCGGCGGAGCGCCGCGCGGCGAGGAAGTCGTACAGCTCGCGGGGCCGCACCTCCTCGACCGGCGCCACCCCGCGCAGTCCGTGGGCCGCGAGCAGGTGACCGAACGGCGGGAAGCTGCCGAAATGGGGAAAGGCGACAACGGCGCCGCCCCGCATCACCGCCTCCCAGTGCTCCCAGTCTTCGGCACGCACGATCTGATCGATGCGGTCATCGGGGTAGTGCGGCGAGCGCAGCAGCTCGAGATAGTAGCGGGCATGCTCCACGAAGGCCCGCGCGACCATCCTTCGGAAGGCGCGACCACTCGTCGGCCGTCCGGTGGCCTCGCACACGCGGGCCAGGTTCTCGGCCACCAGGGCCCTTCGTCCCGGTGCGAACCGATGCCAGGCGCGTCCAGCCAGGTCGGCCAGGCCATATGCGGCACCGCGCGGCAGCGATCGGACGAGCAGATCCGCCAGGTTCAGACCGACGCGCAGCAGCAGGCCCCGCATCGCTCAGGCGCGCGCCTTCGTCCAGTCCTCGCCGTGCCGCGCGAGCTCGAGCGCCGCCCGCGCCTGCGCACGGTCGGCATCGGTCTGCGGCCAGATCGGTCGGAACATGTACCACTGGCCCGGGTCGGCGGCGATCACGCTGCCCAGCTCGTCGGCGAGCGCCTGCGTGGCACGGTGCAGCTCGGCGGGGTCGTCGCTGGCGGCCCACACCAGTGGCAGGCCGGCGGCGTGGAAGCGATCCTGCGCGATGCGCTGGGCGGCGACCGGCAGCATGGGCGCGCCCGAACGCGCCGAGAGGGTTGCGGGGCCGGCGGGGAAGGTGGTCGGCTCGCCCAGGAACTCGACCGGCACGTCGCCGCGACGGTAGCCGCCGTCGCAGAACAGGACCAGGTTGCCGCCGTCGCGCAACGCGCGGACCATGCTGCGCAGCTTTCGCCAGCCGATCAGGGTCAGCCCGTGCCGAGCGCGAACCGCCACCAGGTGGTCGTACAGGCGGCCGTAGGTCGTGTCGTCGGCGACGACGTGCAACGGCTCGCCGCGCAGGGCCAGGGGCGCTGCGATCAGGTCCATGCCGCCCACGTGCACGGTGCACAGCAGAACGCCCTTCCCGGGTGCCTTGGCCTCGTCCAGCAGCCCCATGTTCTCGATATCGACCAGCGCGGCGATAGCCTCGGGCGACACGTCGGCGAGCCGCATGACGTCGGCGAGGTATTTGGCGTAGTTGCGGAATGCGCGGCGAGCCGCCCGACCGACGCGGCGGTCGTCCGGCTTCCGGCCGAGCGCTCGGGCCAGGTTCTCCTGCACAACGCGCCGTTTCATGCCGGCCAGGTCAAACGCAATGTTTCCGACGGCTGCGGCCGCGGGCAGCACCACGGCCCGTGGCAGCGCGCTGATCACCCGTTCAGCGGCGCGGTATGCGAGGAAGGCGAGGAGCTCGCGCTTGCGTTCGGCCGGCGGCGCTGGCTTGCGCACGGTGCGCGCGGCTGGCGCGCGCGCAGGCGATGACGTGCCGCGGAGGCGCGGCTTGGCGAGCTCGCCGGCCGGGATGGTGGGGGGCACCGGCTCAGCCAGCCCCCGTGGCCGCCTTCGCCTTGCCGGCCGCGAGCTTCTTCATCGTCCGGCGGGTTGGGGTCTCACTGCCGACGAACGTCTCGTTGTCGTCGCCGCGGATGAAGGCCTCCACCCGGGCGTAGGCGACGTCGTCGTGGATCTGGTGGGGTGGCGACTTCATGAAGTAGGCGGACGGGGCGACCAGCGTGCCTGCCAGGCCGCGGTCCAGGCCGAGCTTGGCGCAGCGGATGGCATCGGTGATCACGCCGGCGCTGTTTGGCGAGTCCCAGACCTCGAGCTTGAGCTCCAGGTTGATTGGCACGTCGCCGTACGTGGTGCCCTCCATCCGGATGTGACACCACTTGCGGTCCTTTAGCCACGGCACGTAGTCGGAAGGGCCGACATGGATGTTCTCGTCGCCGATCTCGTAGTCGATCATGCTGGTGACTGCATTCGTCTTGCTGATCTTCTTCGACTCCAGCCGCTCGCGCTCCAGCATATTGAGGAAGTCGGTGTTGCCACCGAAGTTCAGCTGGTAGGTGCGGTCGATGCGCACACCGCGGTCCATGAACAGGCGGGTCAGGACCCGATGGGTGATGGTGGCGCCCACCTGGCTCTTGATGTCGTCGCCGATGACCGGCAGCCCCTGCTCCGCGAATCGGCGCTGCCAATACGGCTCGCGGCCGATGAAGACCGGGATGGCGTTGATGAAGGCCACTCCCGCCTGGAGTGCCTGCTCGACGTACCACTTGGTGGCCGTCTCGCTGCCCACCGGCAGGTAGGAGACCATCACGTCGACGTTGCGCTCCCTGAGGATGCCGACTACGTCGGCGGTCGGCCCCGGAGCCTTGTGGATCACCTGCGAGAGGTACTTGCCGAGCCCGTCGTGGGTCATCCCACGGTCGACATTCACGCCCATGGGCGGCACGTCGCTGAACTTGAAGGTGTTGTTCTGCCCGGCGAAGATCGCCTCGGAGAGGTCCTTGCCGACCTTCTCGCGGTCGACGTCGAAGGCCGCCACGAACTCGATGTCGCGGACGTGGTAGCCACCAAGGTCAACGTGCATCAGGCCCGGTACGACGTCGTCCGGCTTGGCGTCTTCGTAGTAGTAGCGGCCCTGCACCAGGCTCGAGGCGCAGTTTCCGACGCCCACGATCGCCACTCGAATCCTGCCATCCGAAGCGCGCTTGCCGTTGGTCGCGCTCTTGCCGTTCCCGTTCGCCACGCTACCCGTTCTCCCTTGTCGTGTCGTCCGCGGCCGGGCGAGGGCTGCTCGCGCTGAGCCGATGGACATGCCAGATCCGCTGGACGGTGGTCGCCACCGAGAGGGCCGCGATGATGCCGATGGCGCCAATGAGTCCGATTTCGAGGCCGATCCCCGCAAGGAGGATGCCAGCCACGATGAGGACGAGCCGCTCGAGGCGGGGAGCGAGCCCGACCGCCGCGGAGAAGCCGATCCCCTCAGCCCGGGCGCGCGTATAGCTGACCATGAACGAGCCGGCCATGGCGACGAGCGCCAGCAGGACCGGGCCGGTCGGGTCGGCCGCGGTGAGGAGGTAGTAGGCGGCCACGCCGCCGTACAGAACCGCCTCCGCGGCACGGTCGAGGGTCGAGTCGAGGAAGGAGCCGAAGGCTGTCGTGCCACCGGTGGCACGCGCCAGGGCGCCATCCACCGCGTCGAGAAGCGAGCCGGCGACCAGGACCGCCGCGCCGGCCAGGAAATTGCCGGTGGCGACCAGACCGGCCGCAACCACCACCATCCCGAAGCCGATGACCGTCACCGTATTCGCGGTCAGGTGAAGTCGGACTGCCAGCCGGACCACCGGAGCAAGCGCGGCGCGGCCCATCTCCCTGGCGCGGGTCGACAGGAGGGAATCCCCTCGGCGGAGGTCATGCGCGCTCTGGTGGCTAGCCGACATCGGCCACCTCGGAGCGACCGGTCGCCGGAGCTCGGTCGATCGAGATCGAACCGCCGATCAGGCGCGCCTCGGCCTCATGGAGCTCGTCGAAGGCGGCGGTCCGCAGCTGGCAGATGGTCTCGCGACCCTGGCGACGGGTGTCGATCAGGCCGGCCAGGCGCAGGATGCGGAGGTGCCAGCTGATCAGCGGCTGTGAGAGCCCAACGCGCGCCGACATGCGGTTCACCACCATCGGACCGTGCTCGGCCAGCAGGCCGATCACCCGCAGCCTCGTCTCGTCGCCGAGCGCGCGGTAGAGGACTCGCAATCGGCGCAGGTCGCGGTCTGCGCTGGTCTCGTTGGGGAGCGTAATCATCGTAGGGCTTCTTTATCAAATGGGGATTGATATAAGCGGGCGCTTATCATATGCGGCGAGCCGGATGACGTCAAGGGGATGCTAGACTGGCCGCCCTCCGGCACCGCTGCGACCCAGGAGGTGCGCCCTGACGAGCTCCACACCCGACGCGCTGTGGGCCTCCCAGTCGGTCCAGCTGATGCGTCCGGCGGCGGTGGTGGTGCGCAGGCTGCGCCGCTCCTGGCACGGCCAGCGACTGCTCGACGGCGTCGATCTCGAAGTGCCGGTTGGCGCGCGCCTGCTCCTCGTTTCGCGGCCGGAGGCGAGCGGCTCCCTGCTCCTCCGCGTGCTGGCGGGACTGGTGCGTCCAGCCTCCGGTTCCGTGCGACTGGCCGGGCTGGCGCACGGAAACGAGTCCGCCGCCGGCTGGGCGCGGCGCGTGGCCTTCCTCGCGGCTGAGCCCGGGATCTACCCGTGGCTCACTCCCGCGGAGGCGCTCGACCTGGCCGCGCGGTTGGCCGGCTACGACCGCAGGGAGCGGCGACCCAGGATCGAGGCCGCGATCGAGGTCTTCCGGCTGCAGGCCGACGTCGACCGCCCGATCTCGCGCGGCGGCGCGGCAGTTGCCCAGAAGACCGCCCTGGCCGCGGCGTTGCTCACCGACCCGGAGGTGGTCCTGCTCGACGAGCCGCTGCGCTCCGTCCTGCCGGACGAGCGGGCTCGGTTGCTTCGGCTTCCCGGGCAGCGCCGCACCGTTCTGCTGGCCAGCCGCCTTCCCGCGAGCGAGGCGGGAATCGTGACCCAGGTCGCGCTGCTGCGGGACGGCCGGCTGGCGGTGCACGCCTCCGCCGCCGACCTGGAGCAGAACGGTCTGGCACTCTCGTTCCAGGGCATCGAGGCACTGGCAGACCTCCAGTTGGCCGGCCTGCCGGCCGCTTCATCGGGGTGACTCGCTTCGCGACGCTCGCCTGGCTGGCGCTGCGTGAGCTGTGGATCAGCTTCCGCCTGCTCGCGTTGCTGGGTGTTTTCCTGCTTGCGGTTCTGCCGGTGGCGCTGGTGCCGTACGTCCTGCCCGAATTGGCCGGCACGCCGCTCGGTCGAATGGCCTGGTACGCCTCCGCCCTCGCCGTGGCCGTCCCGCTGGCGGCGGGGATCTCCGCGGCGACGCTGTCCGGGGAGCTGCGCCGCGGCACCTTCGCGTGGCTGACCCTTCGCGCCGTTCCGCGCACCACCCTCCTGCTTGCCTGGTTCCTGGCCTTTGGCGGAGTAGTGGCCGTGGGCATGGCCCTGTCCGCGACTGTGGCGGGGATCTCCCTCGGTGCGGCGATCGCTGCGGAGGGGGTCGGCGCGTTCGTGGCTGCCAGCGTGGCGGTTGCCGCTGCCGGTCTGGCTGCCGTGGCGGTCGGCCTCATGTTCGGCACCGTCCTGCGGCCGGTCGCCGCGGCGTTGGGGACGATCGCCGCTGTCGGCGCGGCGCTGTATGCCGCGGCATACGGCCCGCTCGGCTGGGCGCCATTGCCGACTGCCGGCATCGCGATCCTGGCGGGCCTCGGCGGTGCCGCGCGGCCGATCGCCGACGCCCTCAGCTCGTCGGGAACGGCCCTGCTGGTGGCGGCAGCGGCGTTGGTGCTCGCCGCCGCCAGGCTCCGGCGCGCCGACCTGTGAGCGAGGCGGCTCGCCCCAGCGTCGAGCTCCACCCGCTGGCCGCCTGGGCGGTGCTGGTCGTCGCCTCGCTGGGCGTCTTCCTGGGCGGTGCCGAGCTGATGGTGGTGGCGATCGCCCTGCCCTCGATCGTGGCGGACTTCGGCGGCTGGGCCGATCTGTCCCGCGCCTCGTGGATCGTGAACGCGTACCTGCTCGCCTACCTGGTGGCCATGCCGCTGGCCGGCCGCGCCGCCGACCTGTGGGGCGCGCGACGGCTGTACGTGGCGGCACTCTTGCTGTTCGGCGTCGGAAGCCTGGGCGCAGGGCTCGCCCGCTTCGCCGGGCCGGAGGCGGGGCTCGACTGGCTCATCGCCTCGCGCGTGGTGCAGGGGCTCGGCGGTGGCGCGCTGGTGCCGCTGTCGATGGCACTCGCCAGCCACCTGTTCGTCGGGCGCACCCGAGCCGTGGCGCTCGGCGTCGAGGGCGCGGCGACCTTCGTGGGGATGGCTGTCGGCCCGGCCTACGGAGCCTGGGTGCTGCTTCATTTCACCCTGCCGCTGCCTGGCGTCGACCTGGCCACCTGGCAGTGGATCTTCTTCCTCAACGTGCCGGCCGCCATCGTCACGCTGCTGCTGATCTACGTCGTGGCAGGGGGCATCGAGACGCCGCGCGGCTCCGGGCGGGTCGACCTCGTCGGCGCGGCCCTGATCAGCGTCGGGCTGCTGTTCGGGGTGGGATCGGTCACCCTGGCCGGCCAGCGCGGCTGGGGCGATCCGCTGATCGTGGCCGGCCTCGCGCTGGCGGCCGTCGCCATCACCGCCTTCGTTGCGCTCGAGCTCCGGCTGCGCGCGCCACTGGTCGATCCGCGCCTGTTCCGGGATGGCCGCCTTTCGGCGGCGAACGCGGTGAGCCTGCTGACCGGCTACACGCTGGCGACCGCGATCATCGGCGGGCCCGTCTTCGTCAACCGCGTGCTGAACGGCGGGGCCGATCAATCCGCCGCGGCCCTGACCGGTCTCACCCTGGCGATCGCCGCCGGCGCGCTGGTCGGTGGCATCGCCTCCGCCTTCGCC
>DASQFY010000079.1:0-14635 GCA_035632895.1 Candidatus Dormiibacterota bacterium | reverse complement strand
CTTCATGGGTCCGAGCATACCCATGCAAAGGACCGCTAAGCCCCCGATAAGCGGCCAGTAAGCGGCGACATGGCAGGCTTTGGAATCAGCGGGGGAGCGGCGCGGGCGCGTGCCCTGCGACTCCGGACGAGGTCCCCCCGTGCCGGAAGCCGCGCCGCTCTCTCGCGCTCAGACCGCCAAAGGCTCCCGATACTCGCCATACACGCGGCGCAGGGCGTTGCACATCTCGCCGATTGTGGCGTATGCCTCGACTGCCTCCACGATGGCGGGCATGAGGTTGACGTCGCCGCTCGTCGCTTCGGCGTGGAGCCGCTTCATGGCTCGCGCATGCGCATCGGCATCCCGCTCGGCACGCACCCGGGTCAGCCGGGCGAGGTGGCGCCGCTCCTGCTCGGCACTGATCTCGAGCAGCGGGATTCGAAGCTCCTCGTTCGGGTCGGCGTAGCGCGTGACGCCGACCAGCTCGCGCTCGTGCGCATCGAGCTCGCGGGTCTGCTCATAGGCCGCGTCGGCGATCTCCGCCTGAGGGTAACCGGCCTCGATGGCGCGGACCATGCCGCCCATCTGATCGATCTGGCGGATGTAATCCCACGCCGCCTGCTCGGTTCGGTTTGTCAGCGTTTCGACGAAGTAGGAGCCGGCCAACGGATCCACGGTGTTGGCCACGCCCGACTCCTCGGCCAGGATCTGCTGCTGACGCAGGGCCAGGAGGGCGGCCTCCTCGCTCGGGACGGCCCACGCTTCGTCGTACGCATCGGTATGGAGGGACTGCGTGCCGCCCAGCACACCGGCCAGTGCCTGGATCGCGACCCGGGTCAGGTTGTTGAGCGGCTGCTGCGCGGTGAGCGACACGCCGGCAGTCTGCGTATGGAAGCGCATCCAGCCCGAGCGCTCGTTCTCGGCTCCGAACCGCTCGCGGGCGAGCTTGTACCAGATCCGCCGTGCGGCGCGGAACTTGGCAATCTCCTCGAAGAAGTCGTTGTGGCTGTTGAAGAAGAAGGAGAGGCGCGGCGCGAAGTCGTCGAAGCGCAGCCCGCGCGCGATCGCGTCCTCGACGTAGGCGATCCCATCCGCGATGGTGAAGGCGAGCTCCTGCACCGCCGTCGAGCCGGCCTCGCGAATGTGGTAGCCGGAGATCGAGATCGTGTTCCAGCGGGGCATCTCGCGGGTGCCGAACTCGACCGTGTCGGTGACGAGCTTGAGCGATGGGCCCGGCGGGAAGATGTACTCCTTCTGGGCGATGAACTCCTTGAGGATGTCGTTCTGCAGCGTGCCGGTCAGCTGCGCGCGCGGCACGCCCATCTTCTCGGCAGCCACGAAGTACATCGCCCAGATCATGGGCGCCGGTGAGTTGATCGTCATGGAGGTGCTGATCTCGTGCACCGGCAGCCCGTCGAGCAGAATCTCCATGTCGGCGAGGCTGCTGACCGCGACGCCGCAGGTGCCGAACTCGCCGGCCGCCATCGGTTCGTCATGGTCGTACCCGTATAGAGTCGGCATGTCGTACGCGATCGAGAGGCCGGTGCCGCCGGCCTCGATCAACTTCTTGAAGCGTCCGTTGGTGTCCTCGGCGGTGCCGAACCCGGCGAACATGCGCATTGTCCATAGCCGGCCTCGGTGGCCGGTCGGATGGATGCCGCGCGTGAACGGTGGCTCACCCGGCAGCCCCAGGTCCTCGATCTCGTCCCAGCCCGACGTCTCATCCGCGTCCGGGCTGAACGGATAGCGCGGCCGGTCCCGATCCGGGTCGTTGGTGGGGTCGGCCAGGTCCGCCGGGGTGTAGACGCGGTCGATCTCGACCCCCGACTGGGTGATGAAGCGCTCCTTGCGCTCCTCTCCGCGCTCCAGGGCCGGGCGCAGACGTTCGCGCTCCCATCGGTCCTGGTGTTCCTGCCAGCGCTTGGGGTCACTCATGCGCGCAATCTTCGCCGCTGGACCGATGACGCCGCAACTCGCGCGAGAGGCGCCTCCGATCACTGGGTGATCGTATCGGCCAACTTCGGCCAGGAACTGGCCCCGTTTTGGCCATCAGGACCACGCTCCGATCCGAGCGGCCAGGCATCGGTCTGTTCTTGGCCGATGCGATCGCGTGCTGATCCCGACGCCAATCGCGGAAGCCGGACGGACAGGCTTCGTGGCTAGGGGTAGAGGCCGCGCAGCATCGTCGCCTCGGCGACGCGGCCCACCGCGACCATCATTGCCGCGCCGCGCATGTCGACCCCCTTCGCCTCGCTCATGGCCGTCACGCCGGCGAAGGCGCCGTCGATGATCCGATCCAGCTCGGCGGCGATCTCCTCCTCCGACCAGAAGAACGCCTGCATGTCCTGGACCCACTCGAAGTAGGCGACTGCCAGCCCGCCGGCGGTGCACAGGATGTCGGGCACCACGAAGACCCCCCGATCGCGCAGGATCGCGTCCGCCTCCGGGGTCGTGGGTGAGTTGCCGGCCTCGGCCACGATGCCGGCTCGGATCACGTTCGCAACCTCCGCCGTGAGCTGGTGCTGGACACCGGCCGAGACGAGGATCTCGCAGTCGACCCCGAACAGGTCGGCGCGCTCGATCGGCTCGGTGCCCGGCATCTCCTCGACCGTGTCGCGGCGGTGCACCCAGTCGACGGCAGCCGGCACGTCGATCCCGGCCGCGTTGGCGACGGCGTGGCGGTCGTCCGCTATGGCCACGATCCGGGCGCCGGCCTGGGCCAGCATCTCGGCCAGCACGGTCCCGACCCGACCGAAGCCCTGCACCACCACCCGCGCCCCCTCGAGCGGGACACCGCGCGCCTTGGCCGCCCCGACGATGCAGCGGAAGGCACCGCGGCTGGTCGCCTCGCGACGGCTGCGCGTGCCGCCGATTGCCAGCGGTTTGCCGGTGACCACCGCGGAGATGGTGTGCCCGGCGTGCATGCTGAAGGTGTCCATGATCCAGGCCATGGTCTGCGAGCCGGTGTTGACATCGGGGGTCGGGATGTCGCGATCCGGACCGATGAGGATGCCGATCTCGGTCGCATAGCGCCGCGTCAGCGCCTTGCGCTCCGAGGTCGAGAGGCGGCGCGGGTTGACGACCACCCCGCCCATCGCCCCGCCGTAGGGGATCTGCGCCAGCGCGGCCTTCCAGGTGTTGAACATCGCATTGGCTCGCACCAGGTCGAGCGTCAGGTCTTCGGTGTAGCGCACCCCGCCGGTCGCCGGCCCGCGATTCAGGTTGTGGTGCACCCGGAAACCGGTGAAGACCTCGACCGTGCCGTCGTCCAGCTGGACCGGAAAGTGGAGCTCCAGCTCGCGCTTCGGGACCCGCAGCACGCGGTGCATCCCCTCGTCGAGCTCGAGCCGTTCAGCGGCGAGATCGAGCGCCCGCTGGGCCGCTCCCCAGACATCGTCCTGGGCGGTCTGGGCGACGCGCTCTTCTGTCATGCACGCGACAGGCTAGCGAATGGACCCTCCGGACGCTAGACCGATGTGCACGCCGGATGGCAAACTCCCCGCGTCCACTCCACCCGGCATGTCGGCGGCACGCGACGAACCGACCGACGTCCAACTGAACACCGGAGGCAGCCATGGCCCCCCGAGTCATGACCGTCAGCGGCCCGATCCCCCCGGAGCGGGTCGGGTTCACGCTCCCGCACGAGCACACCGGCATCTTCCTGTGGCATGTCCGCGACCGATGGGACTACTGGGAGCTGACGCCCGATGAGCTCACCCTCGCCGAGGAGCTGCGTGACTTCCGCCGCCGCGGCGGCTCGACCCTCGTCGACGTGACGCTGCCCGGCATCGGACGCGACCCCGAACGGCTGCGCCGCCTGACCAGCCGTACCGGAGTCCAGATCGTGATGGGCTGCGGCTGGTACCGCGAGGCCTACTACCCCGTCGAGGCGCTGATCGATCGACGCAGTGTCGACGACCTGGCCGAGGAGCTGATCGGCGAGCTCCGCGATGGGGTTGGCGGCAGTGGCGTGCGGCCCGGGATCATCGGCGAGATCGGGACCGACAAGCCATGGGTCAGCGCGCTCGAGGAGCGGGTGCATCGCGCGGCCGCACGTGCCGCGAGGGCGACGGGGCTGGCGATCACCACGCACGGCGTGAAGTCGTCGGTGGGCCTGGCCCAGCTGCGCATCTTTGAAGAGGAGGGCGCCGATCCGGCGCGCGTCGTCATCGGGCATGCCGACTCGTACCCCTTCCTCGACCACTACCTGGCGATCCTGGAGCGTGGCGCGAACCTGGAGTTCGACTTCCTCGGCCATCGGTTCAGCACCGAGGAGGCGGAGGAGCCTCGCCTGGTGGAGCTGATCGTCGAGCTGCTGGAGCGCGGCTACGGCTCGCAGCTGCTGTTGAGCCAGGACGTGTGCCACAACAGCCAGCTCAAGGCGAACGGCGGCTCCGGCTACACGTACCTGCAGCAGCACTTCCTGCCGACTCTGCGCACGGCGGCGGTGGGGGAGGGGGAGATCCAGCAGATGACGATCGACAACCCGCGCCGCATCCTGACCGTGGCATGACCCTCGCCGTCGAACATCGCCGGGGCCGATCAATCAGCACCGAACGCTGCCCACCGGCGTCGGGTGATCGACAGCAGCGATGACGCGAGGCACCAGCCCTACGATCGGCGCCCGTAGATCGCCACCAGCGATAACGGCGGGCATTGCCCATGGCTGAGCCGCGCGACCCGGTTGCAGACCTGCGCCGTATCGCGTTCCTGCTCGAGACCGCGAACGAGCCGTCGTACCGCGTTCGCGCCTTCCGGGGAGCGGCCGCCACGCTGCAGCGGCTTCCCGCCGGTGAGGCCGAGGAGCGCGCGCGCGGCGGCACGCTGCGCGCGCTGGGCGGAATCGGCGAGGTGCTGGCGCGCACGATCGCCGAGTCGCTCGGCGGCGAGGAGCCGGTCTACCTGCGGCGCCTGGAGGCGACCGGCGGCCGCGTCGTCGCCGAGCTCGGCGCGGAGCTGTGTGCGGCGTTGCGTGGCGACTGCCACGTCCATTCGGAGTGGTCGGACGGTGGCTCGCCGATCCGCGAGATGGCGGAAACGGCGCGTGAATTGGGGCATGCGTACATGGCGCTGACCGACCACTCACCCAGCCTCACCGTCGCCAACGGGCTGACCGCGGAACGGCTTGAGCAACAGCTGGAGGAGGTGGCCCAGCTGAACGTCGAGCTGGCGCCGTTCCGTATCCTGACCGGGATCGAGGTCGACATCCTGTCCGATGGGTCTCTCGACCAGACACCGGAGCTGCTTGCCCGACTGGACCTGGTGGTGGGCAGCGTCCATTCCGAGCTGCGAATGGCTGAGCGGCTGATGACGCGCCGGCTCGTCACGGCGCTCGCCGACCCCCACCTGGACATCCTGGGCCACTGCACCGGCCGGATGGTGACGGGGAAGCGGAACCGGCCGCCGTCGGCCTTCGATGCCGAGATCGTCTTCGCGGCGGCCGCGAAGTTCGACAAGGCGGTCGAGGTGAACGCCCGGCCGGAGCGGCTCGATCCGCCCAAGCGGCTGTTGCGGCTGGCCGTCGAGGCCGGATGCCGAGTGGCGATCGACTCGGATGCGCACGCGCCAGGGCAGCTGGCGTGGCAGCCGTACGGGTGCGATCGAGCCGCGGCATGCGGTGTGCAGGCAAGGATGATCGTCAACACGCTCGATGCCGACGCTCTCGTCGAGTGGGCCGGCGCGCACGAGGCCTGAGCGTCGCATCGGCCATACTGGCCACCCGAATGCACGAAGGAGCCCCGACCATGTCCGTCGCCAAGGTCACCGAGCTGAGCTGCACGTCCAACGACTCGTTCGAGGACGCCATCCGCCAGGGGATCGCCCGCGCCAGCAAGACGCTGCGCGGCGTGAAGGGAGCCTGGGTCAAGGAGCTGCGCGTCGGCGTCGGCAGCGACGGCTCGCTCGAGTTCCAGGCCAACATCCTCGTCACGTTCGTCCTCGAGGGCTGACCGGCCGGCCCGATCGCCAGGGGCAACTTCAGCTGCTGGCAGCGAGCCCGATCCGCCCCTCGCTGCGAGCGAAGCGGGAGCGGTAGGTCGGGTTGGAGACGCGGCTGTTGACGGTTGCCGCGTCGAGCGGCTTCCCGGATCGCGGCGGGGCGTATCGCCCGCGCTCCACGATCGCGGTTGCCAGCTCCGCGGCGCTCAGCGGCCCGCGCTCGGAGATGACGGCGATGATCTCATCGTGAAGGGCCACCTTTCGAACCCGCGGGGTGGCGGAGGCGGCCTTTGCCTTCGGCGGGCGGCCGCGCCGCCGCCGTGGTGCAGCATCCGCAGGCGCCTCAGCGGGCGGTGCGGCCGTCGCGGTCGCCGTGGCAGCCATCGCGTCCAGGCGCCGCGACAGCTCGTCCATGCGCGCCGAGAGCTTCGCGAACGCGTCGGGAGCGGCCGCGGAACTCGGCGCGCCACCGCCACGAGCCGCGTCGAGGCGCTCCTCCACCCAGGCGATGACAAGCTCGCCCGGTCGCACCCCGGCCTCGGCGGCGAGCAGCTTCAGGGCGGCGAGACGTCGCGGATCGAGGCGGATCGACATGCCGCCGTCATCGACGTTGCGCGGTACGAAGCCGCCGGGACGGGGTGGGCGGCCGGGTGGCGGTCCATATCCACCGCGATCCCGCGGCCCGCGGTCGACGAACCCGCCCGGTCGTTGGGGAGGGCGGTCGCCATAGTCGCCGCGGTCGCGCGGAGGCCGGTCCGGGCGGTCGGGCCGCCCGGGAGGGCGCCCGCCGCCGGGGCGTCGGTCAGGTCGTCGGTCATACGGCATCGGGCGAACGATAGTCGGTCCGCCCAAGCGGCGCCAGACCCGCGCGGAGTCGAGCCGCTAGAAGGAGCTGCTGCCGCCACCCCCGCTGGAGCTGCCCCCTCCGCCGAACCCGCCTCCGCTCGACGACGAGGGAGGGGACGACCCGATACTGCCCAGCGCGCTGAACATGCCGCCCACATCGGGCGTACCCGACCCCGAGAAGAGGCCCGCGCCGTCGCCGGAGCCGGCCAGGGACCCACCGGACGACGAGGAGCCGGGCGATGACCCGAGCCAGAGCGGGTAGTAGGCACCGGTTGCCGTCTCCCCCGGCCGGAGGCCCTCGAGCCCGCGCCGCAGCACTTCGGCGACCTCCTTGTGGAGCCCCAGGGCGATGCCCCACACCACGGCCTTGTCGGGGGTATCGGCCAGGAGACGGACCGTTGGCTCGGCGACCACCTCGTTCATGTTGCGCGCCTGGTCGAGCGTCTTGGAGAGCGTGCGGCGGTACGCCTTGAGCATGGAGTCGACATAGGCGCCCTGCGGCGTGCGCTGTGACATCGCCGACCCGAAGGCCGCCGTGCCGATGCCGCCGATGGCCAGCGCCGCGCCGAGCAGCGTCAGCCCGCTCATCGGGATCGCGTAGCCCAGGAACACAAGTCCTGCGCCGGCCACCAGCTCGATGACCCCGATCACCACCCATCGCGTGATGAGCGGCATCGGTCGGCGCGCCAGCCAGCCGAGTCGCACCGCCTCGTCGTCGAGGCGCTCGCGGATCGGCTTCAGCGCGTCGTTCAGGCCCCAAAGCCGCTCGCGGTCGAGCACGCCGCCGATCGACTCGCCGACGATGGTTTCGTAGGCGGCCTCCTGGGGGGCAGCCAGCGGCCGCGCCTCGGCGGGCGGCTTGGGAATGTCGATGGCGGGGTCGATGAGCGGGTCCGGGTCATCGTCGCTCTTTCCCTTGCCGACTCGGTCGAGGTTGCGGAATGCGATCCGGCCCATGCTGGCCAGCTCGACCATGGTGGTGTTGATGGTGTGCTGGGTCGCTCGGCCGTCACGTAGCACGGTCGCCAGGGGCGGGGTCATTCCGGCCGGCGGGCCGGCCATCAGGATCGATGGCGAGTCGGTCAGCGCCGGGTCGTCGCCGTATCGGCGCCACGCGGTGTATGACAACCCGAGCGTCACCAGCAGGGCAAGGATCGAGCCGGGAATGCCGACCATGGCGTTGACGACACGCAGCGTGTCGAGCCGTCCGGTCGCCGACTCGGTGATGGCCGCGTCGATGATGTCGATCGCCGACACCAGGCCACCGTCGAGTGCTCCCTGCTGGATGGCGGGGATGACAACTTCGTCTCGGAGCACTGTCTGTTCGCCCTCGCCCAGGTAGGCGGCGCGGAACCCGCCGCCCGCGAAAGTGCTGAGCACGCCGTGCTGGAATGACGGGTCGTCGAAGCTGAGGAGCAGCACGAAGCCGTCATCAAAGCCCTCGCGGCCGATGCCCCACTGGTCGATAAGGCCGCGTGCGTCGGCGAGGTTCGACTCGTCGGTCGCGGCCGCATCCTGCCGCACGTAGACGACGATCTCGGCGCCCGATCGCGCCTCGATCGCATCGATGCGGCCCTCGAGCGCTTGCTCGATGCCCGGCTCGAGGGCGCCGGCGGGGTCATACACCGCAGTGCCGGTGACCGGATCCGGGAACGCGTCCGTGCCCGCACCGAGTGCGCCGGCGAGGGCCGGCACCACGAACGCGAGCAGGACCACCAGCACGACCCCGATGCCGGAGCCGATCCATCGGCGCATGGCTGCAGGATAGCGGGCGCCAGGATTGCCGGCGGTTTGACCGATCGCTCCCCGGCTGGCACGCTATGTGCTCCGAATCTCCTCGGATCGGACGAGGCGGTGCCTCGCCCACGACGGGCTGCGCACCACCACATCAACCGTTCGGGTCCGCTCGGCGTGACCCGTGCCTCGTCCGCAGAACTCGCAACGGAGCGATGTATTGTCTCGACCATTCGCGGCGCTGTGCGCCGCACTCCTCGCCGTGGCCAGCGTGGCCGTGGCAACCTCGTCCGGCTCGGTCAGCGAGGCGGACGGAACGCCGCGACGCGCGCAGCACGCGCGCTCATTGCCGACCGAAGCGCCGTCCGCCAGCCCAACGCCGGCGCCGGCAACCGACCCGGTCGTCGTCGGCACGGCCAGCAACTATCCGGGGACCGCAGGCTTCGGTGACACCGCCGTTGTCGCACTGCCCGGCGCGCTCGGCGGACGGCACACCGGCGCGGTGGTCGGCCACGTCACGATCTGTGCCGACCGCTGCCTACGCCTGCCGGTGGTCGACTGGTGCGACTGCTATTGGGGCACCGGCGACCAGCGCGTGGTCGACCTGTCGCACGCGGCCTGGGTGGCGGTCAGCGACCAGCCGCTGTCACGCGGCCTGATCCAGGTCCGGGTCGTGCTCGGTGACGCAGGGCTGGCGCGCGCCTACCAGAAGCCGGACTCCGGCTAGGAGCAGCTCACGGTGACCGATGCCGGCAGCGCCGGCAGGCCTGGGAGGCGCTCGGAGAACGTCTCGGAGGCGCCGCCCTCCAGCGGCCCGGCGACGATCGATCGCGAGCGCAGCACCCGCCCGGTCGCGTCAAGCGCCTGCAGCTGGCATTTCGCGAACCCGCGCGACGTTCCCTCGTTGGCGACGCGGAACGTCACCGTCGCACCATCCGGGGGGTCCGCCACCATGGTCCGCACGCTCGCCTCGTAGGGTCCGACCCCGCGCATCGCCAGGCTCGCCCAGATGGCCAGGCCCGCCACGCCGGCAACGATCGCTACCACTATCGTGCCGTGGTACTGGCTGGCGGACGGGGTGGCCATGCCGGCCCGGTTGCAGACCTCGCAGATCGACTCGTCCGGACCAATCTCGCGGCCGCACTTGTAGCAGTTCCGCGGTGGCCGGAGGTCGGCGCCGGCCGGCGGCTGGTTCACCCGGCGGGCTCCAGGCGCTCGCCGGCCTCGACCGGCACCGTCAGCCAGTTCTCCTGCGGGGCCAGTGGACAGCTCCACAGCGGGTCATAGACGCACGACGGGTGATACGCATAGTTGAAGTCGAGCACCAGCTCGTCGCCGACCGAGCCCAGGTCGGCCCCCTTGGCCGAGTCCCACAGGTAGCGGCCGCCACCGTACGTCTCGCGCCCGCCGGTCGCGTCGCGGAACGGGATGAAGATGCCGCCGGCGTATTCGTTCAGCCAGAAGACGGCGATCCGGCAGGCGCTGCCGCCGATCTCGAAGCTCACCCAACCGATCCGCGCGTAGGGCATCGGCGGTCCTTCGCCGGAACGGGGGACGTCGAGCGGCGGCGCTTCGGGATCGCGCTCCAGCGCTGCGCTGAAGCGCAGGGCTGGGTCGTGGCGCCAGTACGCCAGGCCACGGAAGTTGCGGCGAGCCGCGGCCGGGACGGGCGACGATGGATGCTCGCCGAAGAGCTGGTCCTTGCCGGCGCGAAAGCCGACCAGCCGCAGCTGTGCGGCACGCCGATCGCGCCGCATGGCGTCGTACAGGCTGGCGACGCGGCGCCGCCAGTCGGCCAGGTCGAGGTGCTCGGACATCGCTACCGGACAGCATACGGGCGGCGCCGCCCGGAGGCAGCGCCGCCCGATGTGGCTTGAGGGGGACGCCGTCTAGAGCAGGCCGTTGTCCTCCAGGAACGTGCGCGCCACGTCCTCGAGGCTCATCTGGTTGACGACGATCTCGACCCCCAGCTGAGTCAGCACCTCGGTGGTCAGCGCCGCCTGGATGGCGTTGAGGGTCTCGGCAAAGTCGTCTGGCGCCGCCGTCGCCAGCTCCTGGCTGGCGACCGGCACCAGGTTCTGGGCCGGCTGGAGCAGCTTGTCATCATCGAGCAGCGCGAAGTTGAAGGTCACGATGTCCGGCTGCGTCGTGCACACCTGGGCGATGTCGACGACTTCGTTGTTCAGCGCCTCGGCCATGGCCGTGCTGCACGGCTCGAGGGTCTCGACCTCAATCTGGCCGCCGTAGACGTCGATGCCGTAGACCTCGTTCAGGCCGGGGCCGCAGTTCGGATTCTCTGGGCAGCCGGGGGCCAGGCCCCATACCAGCTGGTCGGCAACTGCGGCAACATCCGTCAGGGTCACGAGTTCGAGTTGCTCAGCGGTCTCCTGACGGACAGCGAAGCCATCGGCATCGGTCCCCGGTGAAAAGTCGAAGGCGACCCAGCCCTTGTCGGCCAGGGCCGCCTGCATGTTGTCCCACGCCTCCTGCGGGTCGGATGCGAGCGGCTCGACAGCGAGCGCCCCCGCCAGCCCGCCGAGGTACTCGGGGATGAGGTTCACCTCGCCGGCGTCGAACGCGGCGTGCACCGCCGGCCGCTCGCCGATCTCGAGGTGGCGCTCGACGGTATAGCCCTTGGCCTCGAGCGCCTGGGCGTACATCTCGCCCACGACGGCCGCCTCGTAGAAGCCGGCCGATCCGACGCTGACGGCCGGCTTGGGTGCTTCGCTTGCGCTCGGTGCGCCTTCACTCGCGCTCGGCGAGGCGCCGCTCTCACCCGGCGAGCAGGCGCTCATCATGAGCACCAGCGACGCCGCCCCGAGAGCGAGCGTGCGGTATGTCCGCATTGGGTCCTCCTCTGTTCGTAAATGGGGGAAATGCGTGCGCAGCGGCTGCCGCGCGGTCGGTCCGGCCAGTCTAGCAGCGCACGCCTGATGTACTGAAATAGGGCAGATGACCGGCCGGTGGTTCAGAACGGGTTTCCCTGAGGGGACGCGATTTGTGATGGCTCGCTGACTGGCAGGTCAGCGCTGGCGAGGCCCGGCGAGACCGCGCGGCGCTGGAGCCACGCGAAGCTGAGCTCGGTGAGGATCGCGAGCAGCGCCACCAGCACGGCGGCCGCGAAGACCTGGACCTCGTCGCTCAGCGCGAGGCCGGCCAGGATGTACTCCCCCAGGGTCCCCGCTCCAACGAGGGCCATGAGCGGCGCGGTCGCCACAACGGCGACTGCCGACGAGCGGATACCGGCGAGCATCACCGGCAGCGCGACCGGCAGCTCCACCCGGCGCACGAGCTGCAGCTCGGTCATGCCCATCCCGCGCCCTGCCTCGCGCAGGTCGGGGTCCACCTCCCGCAGTCCGGCGTAGGTGTTCGTCACGATCGGCGGAAACGCCAGCGCCACCAGGGCGATGAGCGCCGGCAGGAACCCGTGCCCCCCACGTTGGAGGAGCCCGGTGGTGATGGGATAGACGATCCCCATCCAGCCAAGCGATGGCACCGCCCGGCCGATGTTGCTGATCGCGATCACGGCCTGTGCCCCCCGACCGGTATGACCGATGTACAGCCCGACCGGCAGGGCGATGGCGATGGCGATCGCCACGGAGGCGGCCGACAGCGAGAGATGCTCCCACAGGTGGATGGGCAGGCTGTTCCGGCCCGTCCATCGGGCTGGATCGGTATACCAGGCCAGCACCTCGCCGAGAAACTCCATCGGTCAGCCTGCGCGCGCCCGCGCCCACGGCGTCAGCCAGCGCTGGCTCGCGTAGAGCGCCAAGTCGACGAGCGTGGAGAGCCCCACCACGAGGCCCACGCCCGTCAGGGTGGCGGTCGGAAATCGCTGCTGGATGCCGATGTTCACGATGAGATAGCCGAGGCCGCCCATGCCGATCAGCGTCGCCACCGTTACGAGGCCGATGGTCGTCACGGTCGCAACCCGAAGGCCGGCGACGATGATCGGCAGGGCGATCGGCAGCTCCACGCGCCACAATCGCTGGGTGGCTGTGAAGCCCATGCCGGTGGCCGCTTCGATGACGTCGGGCGGCACGCCACGCAGGCCGGTCACGATGTTGCGCACCAGGATGACGAGCGTGTAGCTGACCAGCGCGATCTCGGCGGTCAGCAGCGACAGGCCGGTGATCGGGATGAAGAGCACGAACAGCGCGATGCTGGGGATAGCGAAGAGGATCCCGCTGATCCCCAGGATCGGCCCGTAGATGCGCGGGTAGCGTCGGACCAGGAGGGCCAGCGCGAACGAGATGAGGAAGCCCACCACCACGGCGATCACCGTGATGAGCACGTGCTCTCCCACCCGCCGGGCCAGCACGTCGAGATTCTCGGCCACCCAGTCGATGCGGAAGAATGGTTGGCCTTCCCTCATCGAGAGCTCCCGGCGACCGGGGGCCGCAACACCTCGCCGATGCCGTCGACGCTGATTAGCCCGATGACCGCGTCCCGCTCATCCACGACCACCCCCAGCTGCACGCTCGAGGAGAGCATCGCCGAGAGCGCATCGCGCAGCGTCGTCTCCGGCTGCACGGTGGGAGCGCCGGGCATCGCGGAGTCTGGATCGATGGGGCCATCTCCCTTCAGGTCGTGCCGGTCGATCCAGCCGAGCGGCCGATTTCCATCGTCGACCAACAGGGCGTAGTCGAGGTCCGGGGTCGCCTCCAGACGTCGACGAGCCTCCGCGCCTGTCTCCCCGGCCCGGACGATCACCGGCTTCGTCAGCGGCACGTCACGCACCCGCGCCAGGGAAAGGCGCTTCAGGCCACGATCGGCCCCCACGAAGCGCTCCACGAACTCGCTCGCCGGGTTGGTGAGGATCGCCTCGGGCGTGTCGTACTGGGCCAGCACACCGCCGCGCTCCAGGATGGCGATGCGGTCGGCCATCTTGATCGCCTCGTCGACGTCGTGGGTTACGAACACGACCGTCTTGCGCACCTTGGCCTGCAGGCGCAGGAACTCGTTCTGCAGCCGATCGCGGCGGATCGGGTCCACGGCGCCGAACGGCTCGTCCATGAGCATCAACGGCGGATCAGCCGCCAGCGCCCGGGCGACGCCCACTCGCTGCCGCTCGCCGCCCGACAGGACCGCCGGATAACGCGGGCCGTGGACCGCGGGATCCAGGCCGACCAGCTCGAGCAGGTCGTCGACGCGCTCGCGCACCCGCGCATCTGGCCAGCGCAGCAGGCGCGTGACCACGGCCACGTTCTCGGCGATGGTCAGGTGCGGGAAGAGGCCCACCTGCTGGATGACGTAGCCGATCCGCCGGCGCAGCTCGACCGCCGGCAGGCCCATCACGTCGGCGCCGTCGATCGTGATCCGCCCGCTGGTCGGCTCTATGAGGCGGTTGATCATCTTCATGGTCGTCGTCTTGCCGCAGCCGGATGGCCCCACCAGGACGCAGATCTCGCCGGCCGAGATCGTGAGCGACAGGTCGTCAACCGCCGGCGGCGTTCCGGGTGGGCCATAGCGCTTGGTCACGTGTTCGAGCGCGACCAGCGCGCCGCTGGTGCCGGCGGGCGCGTTGGTGGCCGTCACGGCTGTCCCGCACGAGATGCGGCGGTCGCATCGGTCAGGTGCCAGATGCGGAGCCCGGGGTTTTCGTACACCTTGACCAGCGCGGAGCTGGTCGAGAAGTCGGTCGGCGTGGTGCAGTCCCCGGGCCTGCCTCCGTCCAGCAGATAGTCAGCGCCGAGCTGGCGCATGAGTTCCACGCTGCGCTCCGCGTCGCCCGCGCAGTAGATGTCGTGCACCTGGGCGACGCGCAGCTCGGGATCGAACCCCAGGTTGGCGACGTACGGCGCGTAGGTGAGCAGTCGCAACCTGCCGGCCGGATCGGTGGGCGCGTTCAGCCAGCCATCGGTTGCGAAGACGCTGCGCTCCGGGGTGTTGGCGGCGATCCAGTTGGCGGCTTCGATGCTCCGCCAGTCCATCACCTGCTCGCGGTTCAGCGCCGTCCAGCCGGCGACCAGGAACGGCGAGGGCACGCTGAGAGCCAGCACGACCGCCACGACCGGCAGCGGCCAGCGCCGGATGAGCCAGGCGGCGAGCAGCGCGACCGCGATCCACATCGCCTGGAAGTACTTGTTCATGTCGAAGGAGATTTCGCTCAGCTGGACGAGGTTGGGGATGGCGAAGA